>CAMYMX010000555.1 GCA_947259605.1 uncultured Polyangiaceae bacterium
ACGACAAAGCCAATCTTTTCGTGACCATCAGTGCCCGCGCCCTCAATCCGACCGCTCGAATCGTCGCCAAGTCGATCGAGCCGTCCACCGAACGCAAGCTGAAGCGGGCAGGCGCCGACGCAGTCGTTGCGCCCAATTACATCGGCGGAGTCCGGCTCTTCAGCGAAATGGTGAGCCCGAAGACCGTGGCGTTCCTCGATCGCATCGTCCAGTTTGGTGGTGGCATCAGCGTCGGCCTCGAAGCGATCGACGTGCCGGCCGAGAGCCCATTCGTAGGCCAACGTCTCGCGGAAACCGACATTCGGGAGGCCGGGGCGCTCGTCGTGGCGGTGCACCGCGCCGACGGGGACTACGTCTACAACCCGGGGGGTGAGCACATGCTCGAAGCGGGCGACTCGTTGATCGTTCTCGCCGAAGCCAAGGACGCAACTCGGCTCAGGAGCACCTTGGAGGGCTGATCCGGGGGATTCAGCCTGGACCAAGCCGCGGCCTTTGAACCCGATTTCCGCCCCCGGAGGACCTTGACGCCCACCCTCGGGTGGTTAGGTTGGCGCAACTCCGACGAGAGCGCGGAGGCAAAAAGGAGACAGGAAAACATGGGAAAGATTATCGGCATCGACCTCGGGACGACCAACTCTGTCGTCGCGGTGATGGAGGGCAAGGACCCGAAGGTCATCGTCAATGAGGAGGGTGACCGGATTACACCGTCGGTGGTGGCATGGGACGACCAGGGCGAGGTCCTCGTCGGCCAGATCGCCAAGCGGCAGTCCATCACCAACCCGGAAGGCACCGTGTATTCGACGAAGCGCTTCATGGGCCGCCGTTACGACGAGCTCGGCGATGACGCTACGCGCATGCCTTACCACGTCATCCAGCGTGAGAATGGGGACGCTGGCTTCGAGGTCCGCGGGAAGAAGCTCTCGCCGCCGGAAGTCTCCGCGCAGGTACTCCGCAAGCTGAAGAAAGCCGCGGAAAATTACCTCGGAGTGCCCGTCACCGAAGCCGTGATCACGGTACCCGCATACTTCAACGACTCTCAGCGTCAGGCCACCAAGGACGCAGGCAAGATCGCCGGGCTCGACGTGAAGCGAATCGTCAACGAGCCGACCGCGGCTGCTTTGGCCTACGGTCTCGATAAAACCCAAGACCATCTCATCGCCGTCTACGATTTCGGCGGCGGTACCTTCGACGTGTCGATCCTGGAGGTCGGTGACAAGGTCGTCGACGTCGTCAGCACGAACGGAGACACGCACCTCGGCGGCGACGATATCGATCAGCGCATCATCGAGTACCTCGTGTCCGAGTTCAAAAAGGACACCGGCATCGATGTCGGCAAAGACAAGATGGTCCTGCAGCGCCTCAAGGACGCCGCAGAAAAGTCGAAAATCGAGCTGAGCACGAAGCTGGAGACCACGGTCAACCTTCCGTTCCTCACCGCCGACGCAGCGGGCCCGAAGCATCTCAACATTCGGCTCACCCGCGCCAAGCTCGAGTCGATGATCGACGATCTGGTTCAACGCACCCTCGAGCCCTGCAAGAAGGCGCTTTCCGACGCCGGTAAGACCGCCGCGGACATCGCAGAGATCGTCCTGGTCGGAGGCTCGACTCGTATCCCCGTCGTGCAAGAGACCGTGAGCAAGTTCTTCGGTAAGGAGCCGCACAAGGGCGTGAACCCCGATGAGGTCGTTGCGCTTGGCGCCGCTGTTCAAGCAGGCGTGCTCTCGGGCGACGTGCAGGACATGGTCTTGCTGGACGTCACGCCGCTCAGCTTGGGCGTCGAGACCCTCGGCGGAGTCATGACCGCCCTCATTTCGCGGAACACGACGATTCCGACTCGCAAAGAGGAAGTGTTCTCTACGGCGGAGGACAGCCAGACCAAGGTCGAAATTCACGTCCTTCAAGGTGAGCGCGCCGAGGCGACGAACAACCGAACCTTGGGCCGCTTCCACCTCGAAGGGATCATGCCCGCGCCGCGCGGCATCCCGAAGATCAAGGTCATCTTCGACATCGACGCCAATGGCATTCTCTCGGTGACGGCAAAGGACGAGGCGACCGGCAAGGACCAGAAGGTCACGATCACCTCGAATAGTGGTCTTTCCGACGACGAAATCGACAAGATGGTCGAGGACGCGGCGTCGCACGAAGAAGAAGACCGCAAGCGCCGTGAGCAGGTCGAGGCACGCAACAAGGCCGATCAGCTCGCCTATGGCGTCGAGAAGGCTCTCGCCGAGGTCAAGGACAAGCTCCCTGCCGAGAAGGTCGCCGAGGTCGAGGGCAAGGTGAAGTCGCTGCGTGAAGCGATCGAAGCCAACGACGCCGCGGCCATGGCTAGCCAATCCGAGGCGCTGGAGGCGGCGATGAAGGAGATCGCCGAGGTCGCCTACGCCGCTGCCGCCTCCGCTCCGGAAGGAGCGACCAGCGAGGGGGCCGGCGCTGAGGACGCCGGCAAGGGTGACGATGACGTCATCGATGCCGAGTTTGAAGAAGGCGACTGAGCGGGTTTGAACGCACCCACTGGAGCCCCGCCCGGCCTCGTGCCGCGCGGGGCTTTTCATTGTGCTTGCCCCAATCTCCCGAGCCCCTATGTACTAGCGACGGCCGCCCGGCGTCGGGGGCTGACTCACTATGCCGTCACTCGATATTCCTTTCTTCGGCACTTTGGTGCTCTGTCTGATCCTCATTAGCGCGTCGTACACGATGGCCGTGGCGATGGGTGCAGGCCAGGGTCGCCCCCATCTCTTGCCATCCGCGCGATGGGGCACCTATGCCACCTGCGCGCTGGTGCTGGTTGCGATTCTGGTCCTGGCGTACGCGTTTCAGGTCCACGATTTCCGGATTCGATACGTCGCCCGCTACAGCGATCGCTCGATGCCTTGGTGGTATCTCATCACGTCCCTGTGGGGAGGTCAGGACGGCTCCCTCCTGTGGTGGTCGTTCCTTCTTTCGGGCTACACCTTCTTTGCTGTCC
>CAMYMX010000556.1 GCA_947259605.1 uncultured Polyangiaceae bacterium
GACCACCTGGGCCGAATTGCCGGCAGAGCGTGCGGAACCACGAGTCCGATCGCAGCGGCGGCGAGGGCATTCACGGCGAGGATGTGGCGCGATCCGATGTTCACGTTGCTCGCGAGAAGCGCGATGAGAATCAGTGGAATCGTCCCGAGCACGGCCGCGCTCGACCACGGGAGGCGCCGGAATCCTGCGAAGGCAGCGACGAACGCGGTCACGAGCAGAACGAGGAAGGGCAAGGGAGACTTGACCGCCAGTGCGAGCGGATAGAAGAACCAGAAGCCGTCGGTCCTGACCTGTCCCAGCGCATAGGCCGAGTGTCCTGCTTCGTTGTGCGAAGCGAGCATGAGTAGCCCGTGGACGAGCTCGGGCATGGGAATCGTGCGTTCCAGCAGAGCCTGTCCGAGACTTCCTCGCAAGCCTTCCACGGCATCTCCGTAGACCGGGTAGCCGCAGACGGTCGCCGGAAGGTCGGCCACGTGACCCACCGAGAACCCGTAGGCACCCCACAAGACGACGAAGGCCACCGGAGCGGCGACGGTCGCAAGGGGCAGGGCTCGACGAAGGAGCGTGCGCGGTGAAGCGGCCCCCGTACCACGGTTCGCGATGAGTACGGTGCTCGCCGTGGCCACGACGAGCACGGGGAAGAAGACGAGCCCCGTGAACTTCGTCGCGACGAGGAGGCCCGCCACGCCGCCGAGTGCCGCCGCCCGCGCGGTCGAAGGCGCTTCAATCCAGCGGATCAAGCGCCAGGTCGCGAGGAGGAAGACCGACGCAAAGGCCAGGTCGGTGGTGGCTAGACCCGCGTGCGCGAGGATCGACGGATGGGTGCAGTAAATCGCGATGGCGAGAAGGGCCGACGGTCGTGAAAAGGGTGCGATCCAGAGCCACAGGACCGCGGCACCGAGGACGAAGAAAAAGAGCGTGCCACGTCGCGCCTGGGCGATGCGACCGCGAGTGTCACCCGTCTCATTGAGGACGTCGTCGCCGAGATTCCAGGTCACGCTCCAGGTCGACTCGACATCGGCACGGGAGCGGCCCTCGGAAGGAAGCCGCGCTCCATCGAGGTAGGGTCCCAGCGCGACGGCGACGCGTGCGAAAGGAGGATTCTCCGAGAACAGCGTGTACTGACCGTCCTGCAGGGGCTCCATCCCCGCCGCGATGTGGTTGCTCTCGTCCCACGTCGGCGAGAGTCGACCGTGCGTGGCCGCGATCGTCGCCACGCTCGCCACGACCAGGGCTGCGGCGGCGACGGCCCAGAGCCACGGCCGATCGGTTCGTCTGTTTGCGTTCTCGATCGCGAGACCTCGGAGTCCAGGGAGGGGCGGGACAGGGGGCGGCGATCATAGGGGATACCCTCGCCGTCGGAAAGCGAGTCGGGCCCCAAGACCTGCGCCCCGCGCCACGGAGTGCGGAGCGGATTGACTGGCGCGTGTTCGCGGCGGCGAGAGAGGAGCCGGCCTGGATTCAGCCATGTCGTACGTGCATCACTTGCTCTATGACTGAATGCGACAGGGGAGAGTCACGTCTGGGGAGCCAATTACGCGGGCTCTATTAGCCCATTGGGCTCAGGCCGAGAGCCGAGTTTCGCGGTACTAAATATTATGTCGCGTGACTCACAGCGCGGACAGAGCCTTTGAATTCGCTATGCCCCGTCGCGTGAGGTAACGAGCACGGAAGCCAGCTCGACAACGCGGGCTCGCACCGTCAACTATGTAGGTCATGCGCACCGTCGTCACGGGCGCCTACGGTCACGTGGGCGCAAACCTCGTCCGTGCGCTCCTCGATCGCGGCGATGAGGTTCGCGCTGCCGACAAGAGACAGACCGAGGCTCTGGCAGGCCTCGACGTCGAGCACGTACCCGTCGACGTCCTCGAGCCTGAATCGCTCGAGAAGGCGTTCGCCGGTGCGGACAGTGTCTTCCACCTGGCGGCCATCATCTCGATCACCGGTGACCCGACGGGGATCGTCCGGCGCGTCAACGTCGAAGGCCCGCGGAACGCCGCCCAGGCTGCGCTCGCATGCGGTGTGTCGCGGTTCGTCCACTGCAGCTCGGTCCACGCCTTCGACCTCGAACGGTGTGGCCCCGAGCTCACCGAGAGCAGTCCGCGAGCTACTGGTGACCACGCTCCTGCCTATGACCGATCCAAGAACCAGGGAGAGAACGAAGTCCGTGCCGCGATCGCGAAGGGCCTCGATGCCGTCATCGTGAACCCGAGCGCGGTCATCGGACGCCACGACTACGGCCCTTCGCGGATGGGCGAGCTGCTTCTCCAGTTTCGCGATCGCAAGATCCCCGTGAACATCGGCGGCGGGTTCGACTTTGTCGACGTGCGCGACCTCGTTGCTGGGATGCTCGCCGCCGAGCAGTTGGGCCGTACCGGCGAGAATTACATCCTGTCTGGTCACCGCTACAGCCCCGGGGAGGTCGGCAAGCTCGCTGCTCAGGTCACCGGCGTGAAGGCTCCACGGATCTCGGTGCCGCTGCCGTTGGTCACTGGCTTGGCCCCGCTCGTGCTCAAGCTCACGCCCAGAGACCAGATTCCCCTCTTCACTCCGGACTCCATGCACACGATCCGGTACTCACCGAGCGTCTGCCACTACAAGGCCTCGAAAGAACTGGGCTACCTCGCTCGCCCGTTCATCGAGACCATCCGCGACGCGTACGCGTGGTTCGACGAGGTCTGTTAGCTGTCCGCTGCAACCATCGCCGCCACGTTGAAGCTCACCGTCGCAGTCGCCGCGTCCTTTGGGGCCTTACTATCGAGCAGCGTGATCACTGATTGTGCGGTCGACGGGGTTTTGAGGAGGCACAGCTGACCGTTGAACCGAAAGCTTCGCGGTTTCGCTTGGCTTGTAGTGGCGGTAAGCATCATCGGTGCCTTTTGGACCGGCGTCGATCAGATCTGGGGTACGGTCTTTTTTCTTGGAAACTAGTCATACACGGCGCTGCGGGTGACGGCGCCGG
>CAMYMX010000557.1 GCA_947259605.1 uncultured Polyangiaceae bacterium
TAGCCGAATACGCAGATATTGCGCGGCGCTGGTTCGAGCACGGAGAAAATACGATGGATCGTGGGTCATCGGGTGCTATTGCCCTGATCGATGGGCACCGCACAACGCAAGATGGTCCCGAGGGAGCACGGCGCCTACGCCGAGCTTCTTTTTCCGATCGTCTCCGTTCTTCTGGGTGGCGCAGCCACGACCTCGACCTGGCTCCTCGCGATTGGTGCGGTTGGCGCGTTCCTCGCGAACGAGCCTCTGCTGGTCTTGTTCGGGCAGCGCGGCACCCGCATGAAGCGCGAAGAAAGCGACCGTGCCAAACGCGCTCTACTCCTGTTCTCACTGGTGGCTCTCGGCGCGGGCATTGCCGGGCTCGTGCTTGCGCCGACGCAGGTGCAATACACCATCGTCGTGCCTCTGCTGCTGGGCGTCACCCTCGTAATGCTCGCCATCCAGGGGCTCGAGCGCAGCATGTTTGGAGAAGGCTTGGCCGCCGCCACGCTCTCCTCGATCGCCATACCCCTCGGCCTTTCTGCGGGCTTGGGGAGCACCGTGACGCTCTCCGTCGCGCTCCTCTGGCTGACGACCTCCCTTTTGGGGACCGCTGCGGTCCGGCTGACGGTCGCCCGCACCAAGGCCAAGACCGAAGAAGTCCTCCGGCGCGTCGCTTTCAAGCGTGGAATCCTGATTCTGGTCTCCTCCCTGGTGATCATCGTTGGCGTCGTGGGACTGAGCGGGTCCCGGGATGGGCTCTCGATTCTCGCGGCGGCGATGCCCGTGGCGCTCGTCGTGCTTGCGGTGGCTGCCCTTCAGCCGACGGCTCGCCGGCTCCGGCTGATGGGCTGGAGCCTCGTCGCCGCAAATCTTTGTTCGCTGATAGCAGTGGTCACCACCCTAAAGATCATTCAGGATTTCAATGCGGTCGAACCGACCCTACCGTTCCCCATGTTCTAGCTTGGGCGCGGACGACCTGGAGAGGAGAAGCTTGTGCTCGTAAAAGAAATCATGACCGAAAACCCCGCGACGGCGACTGAGCTCATGTCGGTCGCCGAGGCGCTGGGGCTGCTCTACGAGCTCGATGTACGGCACCTTCCGGTGGTCCGCGGTCGCGAGCTCGTCGGCATCATCAGCGACCGCGACCTTCGAAGTTTCTCGGGGGCCTCGGACGACCAAGCGATGGAGGCTGTCGAGGGCGCGCGTGCGGCCAACGTCGGCAACTTCATGAACACCAGCACGGTCAAGGTCGATCCCGAGACGAATGTCCGCGAAGTGTTGGAGCTGATGCTCCTGCATCGCGTGGGCGCCCTTCCGGTGGCCGACCTCGACACCGGCGACCTGCTCGGAATCGTGAGCTACATCGATCTCCTGCGTGTGCTTCAGGGCACCTTGGACGCCGGCGCCTGAAGCGGAGGACCCGCTGGTTCACGGAGGGGTCGTTTCGCACTTCCCGTAGCTGGAGTTTGGGCTAGACTCCGCTCACTCGAATGCATATTCGCATCCGCCGAGGACTGAACATTCCGATTTCAGGGGCTCCCGAGCAGCGCATCGAAGATGCGAACCCGGTTGGCTGGGTTGCGCTGGTCGCCATGGACTTCGTCGGCTTGCAGCCTCGTCTCAAGGTGGATGTCGGCGACCACGTGCGCCTTGGGCAGCCGTTGCTCATCGACAAGAACAACCCGGAAGTGATGTTCACTTCGCCTGGCTGCGGGGAGATCGTGGCCATCCATCGCGGGGCGCGGAGAGCGCTGCAATCGCTGGTCGTTCGCTTGGACGGTGACGAAGAGGAGGTCTTTCCGTCGCATGAGCGGACCGCGCTCACCCAGCTCGATCGCGACACGGTGCGCGCGGTCCTGCAATCTTCCGGGCTCTGGACCGCGTTGCGCTCGCGACCATTCGGCAAAGTTCCAAACGCCCATGCGTCACCGCATTCAATCTTCGTTACGGCGGTCGACACCAACCCGCTTGCCGGAGACCCGCGCCTGGTCATCGCGGAGCGCGCTCGGGAGTTCCACGATGGGGTCGCCGTCCTCAGCCGGCTCACCGACGGCAAGGTTCACATTTGCCAGGCCCCGGGGCAGGGCTTGGAACTTCCAAATCTCGACTCGGTGCGCTCGGCGACATTCGAAGGCCCGCATCCCGCCGGCCTGCCGGGGACCCACATCCATTTCCTCGACCCGGTCGGTGAAAACAAGAGCGTCTGGTACCTCGGCTACCAAGACGTGATCGCCATTGGCTCGCTGTTCGCGACCGGCCGAATCTCCACCGAGCGGGTCATCGCGTTGGGAGGTCCGATGGTGAAGAGACCGCGCCTCCTGCGCACACGCATCGGCGCAAGTACCGAAGACCTCCTGAAGGGAGAGATCGAGCGTGGCGATTGCCGCGTGATCTCCGGCTCGATTCTCGGTGGACGACGCGCTGCGGGGCATGCGCGGTATATCGGCCCGTATGACGTACAGCTCAGCGTGCTTGCAGAGGACCGAACCCGTCACTTCCTGCGATGGATCGCGCCGGGCTCGGATCGATACTCGTCGATCCGAGCCTTCGTCGCCTCGCTGCGTCCTCGGCGCTACCGCTTTCCGCTCAGCACCAGTCAGAACGGCAGCCCCCGCGCAATGATTCCAATCGGCAACTTCGAAAGGGTCATGCCGCTCGACATTCTGCCCGCGCCGTTGCTGAAAGCGCTGATCGTCGAAGACACCGAAACCGCCAAAGCACTCGGCTGCCTCGAGCTCGAAGAAGAAGACCTCGCGCTCTGCTCCTTCGTTTGCTGCAGCAAGTACCAGTACGGCGAGTTTCTGCGAACAAACCTAGAGCTCATCGAGAAGAACGGCTGATGCGACCTCTGCGAAGACTCCTCGACAAAGTCGAGCCTCATTTCGAAAAGGGCGGGCGCTTCGAGAACTATCAGGCGATCTACGAGATGCTCGACACGCTCTTCTACTCGCCTCCCGACGTGTCGCGCCACGCGCCGCA
>CAMYMX010000558.1 GCA_947259605.1 uncultured Polyangiaceae bacterium
TTCCCTCCTTACCCCTTTCGGACCGCGCGCCAGACCTTCCGGGCGATCTCCTCGGGCGGGCACGGGTGAATCACGACTTCCGATGCACCCGCCCGCAGCATGTCCGCGAGCCGTTCGATATCTCCGGGGTCTGCGTCACTCACGACGGGAAGCCCGGTTTCGGCCAAGGCGATGACCTGCCCGGCCGTCGCGCCCGGTGCAAACACGGCCAAGAAGCCCAACGGGATACTCTCCGGCTCGGCGCCGATCGCCACAGCCTCGATCCCATTAGCCGCAAGCCCGAGTGCCAGCTCCGCGTCCACGCCGCCACACACCGCGACCTTGATGTCGGAACCGAACCAGGCGTCCCCATCCATCGTGACACCGTCATCCTCACCGGGGGGAGCGGACACCATGCGCGCCGGCCTCCCATGCAGCCGGTTGCCCGTCGCTTCGCCCTTGCGCTGAGGCGCGTTCGGGTCGAGCAAGCGCAGCGTCTCGAAGACCGTCTGCGAAGAGGGGCGGTCCGCGGGGGACTTGGCCAGCATGGCAAGGATGAGCTCGTCGAGCGCGCTCGGGATTTGAATCTCGGGAGCGCGCTCACGAATCGAAACCGGGGCGACGAACAGGTGCTGCGAGAGGACGACAGCGTGCTTCCCGTCGAAGGGCGGTTTCGAGGTCAACATCTCGTAGAGCATGCAGCCAAGCGAGTAGATGTCGCAGGCGGGGGAGAGGTTGACCCCTCGCGCTTGCTCCGGTGACAAATAATCGGGCGTGCCGAGCCCTTCGCCGACGCGCGTCAGCCGCCCCGACTCTTCGCTTTCCAAGATGTACGCAAGCCCGAAATCAACGACCACGGTTCGCTCGCCGTCTTGGGTGCGGTCCAAAATGATGTTTTCCGGCTTGAGGTCGCGGTGAATCAAGCCGATGGACGCAGCCGAAGCCAGGACGCTGGCCACATCCGTGGCAATTTGGCAGGCACGGCGTGGACTGAGCGGCGGGAGATCGATGTCGACCAGCGAACGAAGGCTCAGGCCATCGAGAAGCTCCATTGCGAGGTACATTGTGTCCTCGTGGGTTCCAAAGTCGTAGATTTCGACTGCATTCGGGTGTCTCAGTGCGGCGGCCACCCGGGCTTCACGCTCAAAGCGACGCCGGGCCATGGGTTTCGCGGCGTCTTCTGGCGCGATCACCTTGATCGCGACCGAGCGCTCGAGCCCTCGTTGCTTCGCGGCGTAGACCGTTCCCATTCCGCCCGAGCCGATCTGGCGGTCGATCACGAATCGGTTCGCGATGACGGTGCCCGGCGAGAGAGCTCCTCGGGTCATGCAGCCGCTCCGTTCATACCCGGACCTCGAAGAGCTTGACGGGGTCCCGCCGGCCCACGAGCTGCCTCGGTCCGAGCGAGGAGTACTGGAAGTCGTCCCCAGCCAAGACCTTCGTGGCGTGCGTAACCAAGATCTGCTGCGGTCGGGCGATGGATTCGAGACGGGCCGCAACATTGACGACATCTCCAATCGCCGTGTACTGCATGCGGGTTTCGGAACCCACGTTGCCGACGACTGCGTGCCCCGAGTTGATTCCAATCGCCAACTCGACGGTCACTCCAAACTTCTGCCGCCAGCCCTGATTGCCCGCCTCGAGCCAGCGCATCATGTCCTCGGCTGCAGCGATCGCCCGAGCGGCGTGGTCCGGCTGCAGCTGCGGCGCGCCCCAGATGGCCATCACGGAGTCCCCGATGAACTTGTCGACCGTGCCTTCGTACCGGAAGACGATCTCGGTGAGGATCGTGAACAGCTCGTTCAGCAGGCTGACCGTTTCCTCGGCCGCGAGTGAGTCTGCGATTGGAGTAAACGCGACGACATCCGCAAAGAGCACCGAAATTTCGCGCCGCTCGCCGCCGAGCTTCATGTCCTGCTCGCGACGCACCACCCGGTCGACCAAATCCGAATCGAGATATCGCCGAAGGTCTCGCCGTATCGCCTCTTCCTCGCGAATTCGCACTTCACTTGCCTGCAAATCGGCGGCTGCGGAGCTGAGCACGTCCCCCAAGACTGCCAACTCGTCTCGGGTATTCACCGTAACCCGGCGATCGAAGCGGCGGGCGGCCAGGTCGTCCGCGAACATCGAAAGCTGCTGGATGGGCCGAGTGATCTGGCGCGCGACGGCGAAGGCCACCATCAGCGCGATGATGATGGCGATGAGGCTGACCACGAAGACCACGCGGCGCATCGTGTCGACGGAGGCATACGCAAAGTCCCGCGGAATCTGGGTCACGATTGCCCACGGGCGGGTTTGAAGCCCGCTCACGGTGCCCACCATTTCGGTACCATCGCTTTCGACGTACTCGCCGGACTTCACCATCGCTCCGGCAAACCTGCTGGTCTCGACCCCTTCGAGCGCGCCTGCGCCTCGTGCCGAGGCAAGCTCTCGGGACTGATCGACGCGGGAGTGCGCGAGGATACGCATGTCGTCATCGATGACGAAGATCGACCCCGGCAGCCCCTCGAAGCGCTCGATCGACAGCTGCTCGACCCGTTGCTGCACGCGCCGGAGCGAGACCAAGCTCCCCACGAAGCCCGTCACTACATCCGCCCTGCGAATGGGAAGCACGAGCAAAACCCGAGGGGCTCCTTCGCCCGGGACCGCCGCGCCGGTGACCACGTTTTCAGCAGCGGCCGCTTCACGGATATCCTCGGACAGCCGCTCCGGTGGTTTGATTTCTCTTGCCGTCTCTTCGCGAATCACATCCACCAATTGGCCATCGAGCGCATAGACTCCGACGTGGTCGATCGCCTCATGGGCCGCGACGAGATTGATCGCGAGCTGAATCGCGACGGACTCGGGAAGGTCGATGTTCGTCAAGACGCGCCCGACCGCTTCGAGGCCGTTCTCCGCTTCTCCGAGCTCTGATTCGATCGTCCGAGACAAATCACCAGCCACCGAAAGCTGATACTCGCGCGTCATCGTGCGCACC
>CAMYMX010000559.1 GCA_947259605.1 uncultured Polyangiaceae bacterium
GTTCTTGTCCAAGATGAGCGCGACGTTGGTGCGCATGAGCTTGTCCTTGGCGAGCTTGGGTTCGAGCTTCACCGCTTTGGCATACGCGGCCAGCGCCAAAATGCTGCGCTGCGCGCTGGCCTGCGCGTGTCCGAGAACCATCTGTGCATATGGCGCCTCGCGAACCTCTTGCTGATGACCCATCAGGTACGAAACCGCTTCCTGGGGGCGGCCCTGCGAAAGCATCGCCGCCGCCGTTTCGGCCTCGGGCCCGTACGCCGTCGGGCCAATGGGCAAGAGCGGGCCGTTGGGCAGGTAGTTTGGTCCCTTGCGACCGAGGGCGAAAGCCGTGACGGAAATCAAGGCAAGGACGAGGAGCGCTCCCGCGACGATGCGCTTCACGGGCTTCTCTTTGCCGCCCTCCCGAATGCCCGACGAGGTGAGTGTGTCACGGAAACCGTCCGCGACGATCGACGGAATGGCGCGAAGCCCGGACTGGCCGGGGCCCTCCTCTCGTATGACCTCGTCGATGCGCTCGATGTACGCGGCAGCGCTCCCGATGCGGTCGCACGCCTTCTTCTCGAGGCCGTGACGAATCAGCGCTTCGACCGCCTCAGGAACTTCGAGGTCGGGCGCTGCCTCCTCAAAACGAGGGACCGGAGCTGAAACATGCATCCGTAGAAGGCTTCCGACATCGTCGGAGTCGAAGGGCGGCACCCCCGTAATCATCTCGTACATCATGACCGAGAGCGAATAGAGGTCGGCCCGCCCATCGATGGGCTGTGCGTACGCCTGCTCGGGCGCGATGTACGTCGGGGTGCCGATGGTGACGCCATGCTGGGTGAGCTTCGCGTCGTTGCCCAGGGGGCTGGTGTCGTCGTCGTGGTTCGCACCATCGTCGTGGAGCTTGGCGATGCCGAAATCGAGGATCTTGGCAAAGTCCGGATCGTCGTCCTGTTCGACTAGAATCACGTTCTCGGGTTTGACGTCGCGATGAATGATCCCCGCGCCGTGCGCGTAATCGAGCGCGCTCAGGATGTGGCGGCCAATGTGCAAGACCCGCTTCCAGCCGAGCCGCTCTTCCCGCTCGAGCAAGTCGGAAAGCAGCACGCCGTCGAGCAGCTCCAACACCATGTAGAAGGTGCCGTCCGAAAGCTTGCCGAAATCCGAGACGTTGACGCAGTTCGGGTGGTCCACGCGCCCGATGGCAAACGCCTCGCGCTCGAAACGCTTGGTGACCTCATCGATCTCGCCCACCTCGGGGTGCAAGAGCTTCAGCGCCAGCGGCCGCTTAATCGAAACGTGCTCCGCGAGATAGACGCACCCCATCCCGCCGGAGCCGAGCACCCCGGTAATGCGGTAACGAGAATCCAAGACCTCGCCGATCCGCGGCATTTGAGAATTTGGAGCAGACGGGAGCGTCGGCGCCCGGTCCCCCCCTTTTGAAGTGCGCACCGATACAGTATTGCGAAAAACCAGGGCGGTTGCCTGCATCCGTCGGCCTAAATGGGAACTTCGCGCAACCACGCGGAAATGGCTCGAATCCGCCTGGTTACGGGCGGCCTCACATGCGAGATAGGTCACAAGATGAACTGCCTCCCCGGTCGAGCTCGTCGCTTCATCGGCGTGCTGCTCCTCGCGCTGCTGGGTGTGAGCTCTGCCTCCGAGGCCCAAATCCCAAAAACCGTGCAGGCGCCCTATGCGGCTCCGCCCGACCAGGCGCTGCTGGTCTTTTCGCGTCCCCGGCGGAGGCAGGCTAGCGAGGTGACGATGCACATCGTCAATCAGGCCGGCCGGTGCATCGCCGTGCTCGACAACGGCTGGCAGACGGCCGCGCCGATGTGGCCGGGAAAGCATATGCTGATGGTCATCACCGGCACCGCGCCGCCCACCGTTCAGCTCATGGAGGTCAGGCTCAGCGCGGGGAAAACCTATGTGGTTAATCTGCGTACACGGGTGAACGCGAAGAGCCCGGTGGCAATCAAGGTGCTCAGGCGCGCCGACCAAGCCCTCGAGGCCTTCCCTCCAGCCATCCGTGACCGCGTCCCCGCCAAGCCCGACTTGCGGAGGTGCACCGAATGGGTTTCCTGGAAGCGCGGGAAGATCGAATCCCGGGCGCTGCGGGTCAAGGTCGACTGGGACAGGGCCGGCGACGAGCACCGGGCGGCCCACACCGTGCACCGAAACGACGGTTGGACGGCGGCCGAAGTTTATGAGCCCTAGTCGTAAAGATGCGAAAGCATGAATGAATTCACCCCATCCGCTCTCTCGCCCAGGGGCTAACCCTTGCGGGACCGGTCCGGACTGAGCTATGGAGTCGGCGCGTTGGTCACTCAAGATCGACTCAACCTGGGGATAGGGCAAGCGGGGTCAGGGTGCTGGAACGACACGGATGTCGTCCGACTGACCCGGAGCTGCACGTGAGTGACGCGAAAATGGAGGAACCTGTGAAATCTAAGCAATGGACTGTGGCCGTGATGGCCGCGCTCGTGGTCGTGACCGGAATACTCGGCTGCGAAAAGGACGACACTGCGGTCAAGGCACTGCAGGAGTTGACCAATCAGCAACTCGAAGCGGCGAAGGAGAGCAACGAAGCGCTCACCAAGATCGCGGGCGAGATCGAGGACTGCCAGGCCGAGGTCGCCAAGACCAAGGGCGAGCCTGCGGTCATCAAAACCAAGGACGTCACCGTCGAGACGCCCGAGCTGGTCGGAGAGGCAACCGTCGAATCACTCGAGGCCCTGAAGACGGCTATCGCAGAGACGACGAAGAAGCAGGCGACGGCGCTCAGCAACCTCACGGCCGACCTAGAAGCCTGCGATGCGGACCTGACTGAAGCCAAGGAAGCCGCCGAGGCTGCGCTCGCGGAAGCCGATGCCGCCGCCGAGGCGGAGGCTGCTGCGGCCGCTGAAGCCGATGCCGCCGCGAAGGCCGCTGCTGCAAAGAAGAAGGCCGCCGCGGCTCGC
>CAMYMX010000560.1 GCA_947259605.1 uncultured Polyangiaceae bacterium
ACCACCGGTAAGAGTACTCGTCGTCGATGATGATCAGGCGATCTTGGAGTTCATGGAGACCTTCCTGACCAAGGACGGCTTCGAGGTCACCACCCTTGCCAACCCCAAAGATGCGCCTGACAAAGTCAAAGAGGGCGGATACCACCTCGTCGTGCTCGACCTCATGATGCCCGGCCTCGGCGGCGTCGAAGTGCTCGAGCAGATCCGCAGGGTCGACAGTGACGTCGCCGTCGTCATCTTCACGGGCTATCCGTCTCTCGATACCGCCGTCCAGTCGATGAAGCTCGACGCGGTCGACTACCTCAAAAAGCCGTTCAACCCCGACGAGTTCCGTGAGGTCCTCGATCGCGTGATGCGCAAGAAGGGCCTTCTTCGCACGCCCGAAGAAAACCTTCACCGCGTGATCGGCGAGACCATTCGAGGGCTCCGCAAGGACCGCGGTTTGACCCTGAAGCAGATGGCCCGCCGTACCGGGCTCAGCGTGTCGCTCCTTTCGCAAATCGAGCGCGCCGAGTCGAGCGCGTCCATCAGCTCGCTCTACAAGATTGCGACCGCGCTCGACGTGCGGATTCAAGATCTTTTCGGCGAATACTGATCGCTGCCCGTTACTCCGGGCTGGTGGTGCGCTTGAGCACGGCGATGAGATATGCGCGGAGTTGCGGCTCGGCGATGACCTCTAGCGCGCGGCGGCCCCGCTTCTCGGCAACCTCGGCCTGCGCGTCTGCCGCAAGCAACTCTACCAGCCGCACCCTTGCATAAAGGTCATCGGGAGCGGCAACGGTCCATCGATCGAGAACAGCGATTGCTGTTCGAAGATGGCCCCGTGACGCGAGCCTTTCGGCTCTGACGCGCGCGAGAAGCCCGATGTCGTCCAGCCGACTCGTCTTGATGGCCGCGTAGTAGGCCGCCGCCTGGTCAAAATGCCCTGCCTGCTCGAAGAGTGCCGCCAGTGCCGCCCTTTCGATGTCTCTTTTCGGATCGAACAAACGAAGGCCCGCCCTCAGCGCTCCCTCCTCCAGATAGATTCCTGCGAGCGTCTCTCGAATTGCAAGCGAGTCGTGCGGAGCTTGGCTCAACGCTTCGGCTGCGGCGCCGCGTCGGCCCTGTGCCGTCGAGCACACAGCAAACCCCAATCGTGCTGCTTCGAAGCTCGCCGTGCCGAACGGGACCTCGGCGAACGCAGCGGCCGCGGCGACGTAGTTTCCGTCGAGCAGGAGCGCGCGCCCCCTATCGTACTCGACCTTCGGAGAGGGCGCCGCGGATTTCAACAAGGCAAGCGCTCGGTCGACTTCGCCGATCTTCAAGAGCAGGTCGACTCGGTCGGACCAGTCACCGAGGCGTTGGCTGTCGCCGCCGGACAAGAAAGTTTCGATTTCTACCCGGTCGCCACTTTTCAGCAGAGCCTGCAGCCAGAGTGCGACGTTTTCCGAGGTGTCCAGGGCTGCCGCGAGGACCCGCGCCGCGAAGGCGGGTTGGCCGTTCTCGAGTGCAAACTTCCCAGCCTCCCGGGCGCGAGCGGCAGGCGTTGAAGCCGGGTCGAGCGCGAGTGCAAGAAAAAGCGTTTCCGCGTCTCCCCGGCTCCGTGCCAGGTCGAGCAGTGCGGCCCATGCTCGCTTCGAACGCGCATGGCCTGAGGAGCTCAGGTACTCGAGCAGGAGCGCGCTCGCCCGCTCGGGACGGCCGGACGCGAGTAGTGCTTCAGCCATTGCAACGACCGGCGCATCCCAACGTGGCGCCAGCTCCCGGACCCGGATGAAGGCTGCAATCGCCTCTCGTTCCTCTCCCCGGTGTTGCGCGATGCGACCCTGTGCGAGCGCGACCCACGGCGATCCGGGATGAGAGCGACGTGCAGCAGTGAGCGTGCGATCGGCGCGGCGCAAGTCGCCGCTGAGCTCGTACTCCTCAGCCAAGCGCGTCATGAGAAGGGCGTCGTCCGCGGGCGCTGCCGTCGCGTTCTCGAAGGCCATGGCCGCTTCACCGTGGCGACCTTGGCTGGCCGATGCCTCGCCCTCGATAAACCACTGGTAGGCATAGGGCGCGATGAACGGCCCGTGCTCCAACTCACCGTCCACGACGCGAGGAACCGTACGGAGCGCAGGGGCCGTGCACGCAGCCATCCCGAGCAGAATTATCGCAGCCAAACGACTCACCCTCAAATCATAGTCGAGAGGGTCATTCGAAGCCCGATCGCCGCTGACATGGGGTTTGACTTCGCCACGCCGCACCCCTACACCTTCGCGCAGCGCGAGCCTGCCTTTGTACTGATTCCGCGCTTGAACTCAGGGAGAAGACAATGGGTCCGATTTGGATGACGTTGCTGCTGGTGAGCACGCTCGGATTTTTCTCATGGTCCGCGTTTCGGCGGTTGAGGCAGGTCAAGGTGGGGGTACCGGACCCTCGATTTGGCTGGAGCCCGAAGCAAATCGCCGACCGGACCAAGACACTGCTGGTCTACGCCTTTGGGCAGAAAAGAATGCCCAACTACACCTTGGCGGGCTTTGCCCACGTCGGGATCTTCATCGCCTTTCAAGTACTGTTGCTCAACAGCCTCATGCTCTGGGGCCGCGGCTTCGACCCTGGGTTCGACTTCTGGGGCCTCTTGAGCACCGACCACCTCGTCGGAAAGCTCTATTCGTTCGTGAAGGAGCTCGCAGCGTTCGCCGCGATCGTCGGCTCGATTCTCTTCCTCTACCTCCGCTGGGTAAAGCGCGGTCTCGACAGCGGTGATCCGAAAGCCGTCAAAGACAAGCCTCGCATGACGCTCGGCCACCACGCCAACCGCTACGTCTTCACAGAGCCCATTCTGATTCTTTTCATCATCATCACGATGATGGCCGCCGACTTCCTCTACGTCGGCGCCTCCTTGGTCCTCGATTCGCGTGCGTACGGCGAGGCGATTCATGCGGGCTGGTGGGAGCCGTTCGGCGGCATCGCCGCGCAGCTT
>CAMYMX010000561.1 GCA_947259605.1 uncultured Polyangiaceae bacterium
GAAGGCATCGCCGGTGAATGTTGGGAAACCGTTCGAGGATGAAGGAGTCGGGCTCATGGCTCATGTCGAGGTAGACGCAATCGTCGCCGCGGCGCTTCATCTCGTAGTCGATCGCCCGCGCCACGACGTCACGAGGAGCGAGGTCTTTCATCTCGTGGTGACTCTCCATGAATGCCTCGCCGCTTTGGAGGCGAAGAATACCGCCCTCCCCGCGCAACGCCTCACTGATGAGAAAGCTCTTGGCTTTGGGATGGAACAGGCAGGTGGGATGGAACTGAAAGAACTCCATGTTGGCCAGCTCTGCGCCAGCACGATAGGCCATCGCTACGCCGTCTCCTGTCGCCACGTCGGGGTTTGAAGTGTAGAGATAGACCTTCCCTGCGCCGCCTGTGGCCAAGATGGTCGCGCGGGCGAGATAGGTCTTCACCTCGCCGCTGCTTTCGTCGAGCACGTAGGCGCCTACGACGCGTCGTGCCCCCCCGAACTTCGATGCTTCGACGAGGTCGATCGCCATGTGATCTTCCGCGATGTCGATGTTGGGCGACACTACCGCTGCCTGCACGAGTACCCGTTGGACTTCTTCGCCGGTGATGTCCCCTGCATGAACGACGCGTCGAGCGCTGTGACCACCTTCGCGCGTGAGATCCAGTGAAAGGCCTGCTTCGGTTCGACTGAACTTCGCACCGAGGTCCATCAGCTCGCGAATTCGATCGGGGCCATCGCGTACCACCATTTCGACGATGTCGCGGTGCGAAAGCCCTCCGCCCGTCCCGAGCGTGTCATTGACGTGCGCCTCGAAGGAATCGGTTGGATCGAGCACCGCGGCGATCCCGCCCTGCGCCCAGTTCGTTGCCGAGTCCGTGCGGCTTCTCTTGGTGACGATGGTCACATGGCTGTGGCGAGCCGCTTCGAGCGCGAAGCTCAAGCCAGCCACCCCGCTTCCGAGCACAAGATAGTCGCACTCCGCACGCATGAACCGCGGAGTCTAACAGGCTCGGCGGCGGCCGCGAACGGGGTTTTCGTCAGGGGCTAATGGGCGATCTCTAGGGTGGGACGCGGCCCAGATGACGGAATGGAGTACTGGAAATAACTGACCTGATAGCCATTCACCGTATGTACGACCCGGTCGCCGAGCTGATAGCCTTCAATGGCGAGCTCGGGGCGCGTTTTCGGCAAAAAGGTGACCACATCGAACGCGCGAGGCCGAAAAAGGTCCACGACGGACTCGACCAGGCTGCCGAGCTGACCCCGAAAATCGTAGTTGGTTTCGAAGCTCACGTAGCTCCCGGTCTCCTCCGGCGTGACGTGACAGGTGTAGAACTCGTGGCCCCTCACCCCATTGAGGGAATACCCGGCCGGCTTGAAGACATGTTCGGATGTGGTGAAGCCAGGAAGGATCTCATCGATACCCGAACGCTGTGCCAGCGAGCCCTCTTTGGGCAGCCTCGCTGGCGAAAACTGTTTAGCCACGTCATCGTCGATTACATGCATGAGCACTTCGAGCGTCGGGTCGTTCTTCTCTGGCTCGTACGGGCGGGTGGTATGAAACAAGTGGACACAACGGCCGTGCTCGTCACCGAAGCAAAGGACTCGTCCCGGAAACATCTCCTCGAGCCGCCCCGCGTCGTCGAAGAAGGTCGTCGGTTGATGCTCGGGAAAATGCTCGCTCTTTCGCTCGTAGACGAGGAACGCAATCGACTCTTTGGGGATCGACTGCAGAATCGCGGGGACCGCGTCGACGAGAATCGTCTGACCGCATGTGATCAGGACCAACCAGTCGTCGAAAACGAACAGACTCGACTCCGACAAAAGATAGGCGTCGCAATGTTCGCTTCGGAGCACGGAAATGACTTTGGCCCCGGCGGCCTCGACGACGCGCTCCCAGACGCCGTCGCCCAGGGCGCGCAGGGGCGGGAAGTCCGGTGTCACGACGAGCTCCAGCTTCTTTTCGGGGCCTTCGAAAAAACTCTCGCTCACCATTGGAAGTCCCATCATGCGCAGAAGCGCGACGAGTGCAACCAAGAGGGGCGCATTTTGGCGTGACTTGGGACAGGGAGATACACTTGCCAGCGATGGTTTTGCGGCTCCTAGCGGCGGTCGGTGTGGCTGGGCTGATTCTGGTGGCGGCATCACCTGCCCGCGCCGACATCTACCGTTGCAAGCGCAAGGACGGGACGCACCACTACACGAACATCCGGGAGCCTGGTCGCGGTTGCCAGCTCGTCGTCCGCGGCAGCAAGAGGTCGAAAGCGAACAAAAGCGCAAAAAAGAAACGGGCAAGCGCTTCGGCGACGAGCGGTGCGCGGAGCAAGGACCCCGCTCGGTACAGCCGCTACACCAGCCTGATCGACGAGGCAGCGCAGCTCTATCAGTTGCCCAATTCCTTCATTCGAGCGGTCATGCGAGTCGAAAGTGACTTCAATCCCCAGGTAGTGAGTCGAGCCGGGGCAATGGGGCTCATGCAGCTGATGCCGAAGACCGCGCGCTCGATGGGCGTGTCCGACCCCTTTGACGCGCGCCAGAACATCCTCGGCGGCGCGCGTTACCTGCGGATCCTGGCCAACCGATTCAAGGGCGACCTGGTGTTGACGGTTGCGGCCTACAACGCGGGAGAGGGTGCGGTCGAGAAACACAACGGCATCCCACCCTACAAAGAGACGCAGCGCTATGTTCGCCGCGTCCTCAAGCACTACTACGCCTACCGGGGCGGAAGCGCACCATAGCCGATGATTCTCACGCTCATCGTCGCGGTTCTCGTAGGCGCGGCAGCTCCCTTCGTTCGAGCTTGGATCTGGGGCGTTCCGTTTGGCCTTTTGTCGATCGCCACGGTGCTCAGGTCGTTTTTTGGCTCGGCGCTGACTGTGCTGGTGATCGGCGTTGTGGCTTTCTTTGCGCTCCGCGTGACAGCCATCGATCCAGCGCAGATCAACT
>CAMYMX010000562.1 GCA_947259605.1 uncultured Polyangiaceae bacterium
CCGGGGGCGCTGCGGGGCCGGCTTGCGCGACCTCTGCGTTGGCCGCGTAGTCGCAGGCGCCGCAGGCGACAATCCAGTCCTCCCCCGTCTGCGCCAGGACCTGGAACTCCGCGCTCTGCTTGCCGCCGATCGCGCCGCTATCCGCCTCGACGACACGGTACTCGAGCCCAAGCCGCTTGAAGATGCGGTGATAGGTGTCGCGCATCTGCTCGTAGCTCCGCAGCGCCGCTTCTTCGGAAACGTCGAAGGAGTATGCGTCCTTCATGATGAACTCGCGGCAACGAAGCAGGCCTGCTCGGGGTCGTGGCTCGTCGCGATACTTCAGCTGGATCTGGTACAGATTCAGAGGCAGCTGCCGATAGCTCTTCACCTCGCGACGCGCCAGGTCGGTGATGATCTCTTCGTGGGTCGGAGCCAGATGATATTCGCCGCCCTTGCGATCCTTGATACGTAGGAGGGTAGGGCCGTACAAGTCCCAGCGCCCGGTTTCCTTGAAGTACTCCCCAGGCACGAAGGTCGGCATGAGCAACTCCTGTGCTCCCGCCGCGTCCATCTCTTCGCGAATGATCTGCTCGATCTTGTGAAGAACGCGCGTCCCTAGAGGGAGCAGCTCGTAGATTCCGGCGCCAACCATTCGCGCGTACCCGGCGCGAAGCATGAGCACGTGCGACGGCATGGTCGCGTCCTTGGGAACTTCCTTGAGCGTCGGAATGAAGGCGCGCGAGTATCGCATCGCGCCGTCCTAGCAGGCAGGGGGGAGGGTTTCCACCGGGGTCCCGCGAGACCCCGGTATCTCCCGTTGGGAATCAGGTTCCGATGACGAAGCTGACGCTGGTCGTGCCGGACCCGCCAATGTTCAAGGTCTGGACGTTCTTGGCGCCTTCGACTTGGTAGTCGCCAGCTTCGCCCTTGACCTGCTTGACCGAGTCGAGGACCTGGCGGACGCCGGTCGCGCCGACAGGATGGCCGGCGCCAATGAGACCGCCGCTCGGGTTGATCGGGGTCTTGCCGCCCAGGGCGATGTCGCCAGCTTCGATCGCCTTCCAGCTTTCGCCTGGCGCCGTGAGGCCGAAATGGTCGATCGCCATGTATTCGGATGTGGTGAAGCAGTCGTGGGTTTCGATCGAGTCGATGCCGCTCACGTCGCCGATGCCGGCGCGCTTCATCGCGCTGGTCACCGTGCTCCGAACGTGCGGCAGAACGTACTCTGCCCCTTTGCTTTCAGCGACCTTGTCCTCGAAGCGCATCCGAGCGGTGTTGTGGCCCCAGCCCTTGATGCGAGGAATCGACTCGAGCGGCACTCCCATGCGGTCGGCCCACTTTTTGGCATACGCCGGTGATGCAAGGAGCAGGGCAGCCGCGCCATCGGTCACCTGCGAACAATCCGAGATGTGGATTCGCCCGCCGATGCTGCCGTTGAACTCGTCCCGGCTCATCGCGTGCTCGTAGTTCATATACCAGGTGCGGGTCTGCGCGTTCGGATTGAGCTTGCCATTCGCGTAGTTGATCGTGCTGATCTCCGCGAGGTGCTCGTCCTTGAGCCCGTAGCGCTTGTCGTACTCGTCGCCGAGCTTCCCGAAGAGCTTGGGGAACGGGAACTCGATGCCCTTGGCCTCGAGCTCGTACCAGGCGGCTGTGCCGAGGAAGTCACCGCCTTCTCCGGCGCCGACCGTCTTCATCTGCTCGACACCGACCACACAGGCCAAGTCGTAGCGATGCGCTTCGATTTCCGCCGAGGCGGCGAGGATCGCGATGCTGCCCGATGCGCAGGCGGCTTCGTGACGCGCCGTCGGAAGGCCGCTGAAGGCCGGGTCGATCTCCAAAAAGAACGCGCCGAGGTGCCCTTGTTTGCTGTAGAGCTCTGCAGCGAAGTTGCCGGTGTGCGCGACTTCGATGTCGCCTGGCTCGATCTTCGTTTCCTTGAGCGCGCCGAGTACCGCTTCACGCATCATCGCGACGAAGTGCTTCTTTTCTTTGCTCCAGTTGCGAGCAAAGTCGGTCTGGTAGCCGCCGAGAACGTAGACTTCTGGAACCTGTGCCATTTCTTTCACCAAAACCTTTCGCTCACGCAGCGACGAAGAACTTGCCCACATTGACCTGTGGGTCATCGAAGAAAGTCGTGCCCTCTTGGGCGTTTGCAAGTGCAGGCGGCACCGGAAGGCCAGCCTTTTCGATCATCTGGATCGTGGTTTGGAGGCCAATCGTGTCGACCAAGACGCTTGGGGGCGCCCAGTTGAAGCCGTAACCCATGATGCGGTCGATACCGGAGATGTCGTCGGTGACCTCGCCGACCCGGTGGAACGAGTAGCTGATGTATCCGGCGATCACCTCCTGTGCGATGGCAGCATACGGACCGGTTGCAGCAGCGAAGGCCTGCATGCCTTCGACGTAGCGACCGACACGGTGCAGGTTCGCGATTTCATCGATGAAGCCGAGGTCCGGCCGCGAAATCGAGCCCTTGGGGACGTACTTCCGGGTCTTCGGGTCGAGCACGATGCGCTGTCCGGCGTCGTCCTTCCCGAAGAAGCCCGCGCCGGTCTTACGGCCGAGGACGCCTTTGGCCATCAGTTCGGCCATGTAGCCGGGGAGCTTCAAGGTATCGTGCGCTTCGTCGGGGGCCAGCTCGTAAATGTTGTCGACGATCGCGCGATGGATGTCCCAGCCAACCAGGTCTACCGTAGCAAGTGGCGTCAGCGCGCGCCCGGTATAGGGGCCGACGAGCTCGTCAATCAGCAGCGGGCCATGCTCCTCGGCGAGGATCGCGCATTCGTTGAGCAGTTTGAAGCCGACGCGGTTGCCAGCGAAGCCTGCCGTGTCTGCTGTGCGAACCATCGCGCGCCCAAGAAGCTTCGTGCAGTACTCGTCGAGGAAGTCGACCAGCTTGGGGTCGGTGTCCTTTCCGGCGATCAGCTCGGTGCCGACGATGA
>CAMYMX010000563.1 GCA_947259605.1 uncultured Polyangiaceae bacterium
GCGGCGGTACCGCTCTTCCTCGCCGGCGACGACGACCAGTGGATGCCAGCGGTGCAGATGGGGAAGGTCGACACCTGGCACGAACGCCCGGTTGACGCGCAGCAAGCGCGCCATCCCCCCTACTCGCTCCATGTAGCGATTGAGCCAAAAACAATTTCCCGCCACCCGTGAGATCATGATTGGGGCGCCTCCAGCACCCAGGTGTCTTTCGAGCCACCGCCCTGACTGGAATTCACGACGTATGAACCCGCCTTGAGCGCGACCCGGGTCAGGCCGCCCGGCAACACCCAGCTGTTCTTTCCGGTGAGCACGAAGGGCCGTAGATCGACACGCCGAGGCGCCGCCTCCCCGTCGACCCAGGTTGGACAGGTGGACAGCTCGACGACCGGCTGCGCGATGTAGCCCTCTGGGGTTGCCCTGATTTTCGCCGCGAACTCGTCGATTGCGCTCCGGGCCGCGCGGGGTCCGAAGAGCATCCCGTAGCCGCCGCAGCCATCGACCGCTTTGACCACCAGAGAGCTGAGGTTTTCGAGCACGTATTGGCAGTCGTCCGGCCGCATGCAGACGTGGGTCTGGACCTGACCAAGAATCGGCTCCTCGTCGAGGTAGAAGCGAATCATGTCTGGGACGAATGGATAGACGGCTTTGTTGTCCGCGACGCCGTTGCCCGGCGCGTTGGCCAAGGTGACATTCCCGGCGGCGTAGGCGCCGATCAAGCCGGGCACGCCGAGCGCGCTATCTTCGCGGAACACCTTGGGGTCGAGGAAATCGTCGTCGATGCGACGATAGATGACGTCCACCTGCTGAGGTCCGGCCGTCGTCTTCACGTAGACGCGCTCGTTGTGGACGAAGAGGTCGCTTCCCTGCACCAAATCGCAGCCCATCTGACGGGCCAAGAAGCTGTGCTCGAAGTACGCCGAGTTGTACGAGCCTGGTGTGAGCACGACGACTCGACTCTCCCCCGGGTCCCGAGGAGAGACGCTCATCAGCGCGTCGCCCAGTCGAGCGGGATAGCTCTCCACGGTTCGAACGCGGCTACGCCGAAACACCCCGGGGAAGACGCGCTTCATCACGCCGCGATTCTCGAGGACGTAGCTCACCCCGGATGGGGTGCGCAGATTGTCCTCGAGGACGAGGAACTCCCCGTCGGCACCGCGAATGAGGTCGATGCCGGCGATGTTCACGAAAACGCCCTCCCGCGGCCGGATGCCGTGGAGCTCTTTCAGGTAGCCGGCCGTGCCGAACACCATCGACTCGGGGATGCGCCCCTCCTTGAGGATGCGCTGCCCGTCGTAGAGGTCTGTCAGAAACATGTTCAGCGCCGTGACCCGCTGAATGAGGCCGCGCTCGATGTTCACCCAGTCTTTGCCGGGGATCACGCGGGGAATCAGGTCGAAGGGGAAGATCTTTTCTTGGCCCTTGGCATCGGAGTAGACCGAGAACGTCACCCCGCCACGAAACAGTGCGCCTTCAGCGAGTCGCTGTCGGGTCATGAACTCGAGCCGGCCGAGCTGGTCGAGCTCCGCTACCAGGTCGGCGACCTCCTCGCGCGAGCTTCCGTCGCTTCGAAACAGCTCATCGTAGGTCCTGGGCAGGGGCGCGTAGCCGTCGAGTAGTGTCGTATCCCCGGCCAGGCCAACGGTCTGCTCAAGCTCCGCTGGCATGACGAAAGCATGGGCGCAGGGAGGATCCGAAACCAGCGAAACCTTCGCCGCGCGTTCACTTCTTACGTCCCCGAAACAATCCAGAAACCGCTCCTGGCCCCAGAAGCGATAGGGGTGATATAAGCGAGCACTCTCATGCATCCCTGGCACGACGTTTACATCGACGAGGACCAGCTCGAATCAACCTTCCCCGTCGTCATCGAAGTGCCGATGGGGAGCAAGAACAAGTACGAGCTCGACAAGGAGAGCGGCTTGCTGCGGCTCGACCGCGTCCTGTTCAGCGCCGTGCACTACCCCGCCAACTACGGCTTCGTCCCACGGAGCTTCTGTGACGACGGCGACCCTCTCGATGCCCTGGTCCTCGGCCAAGAAGCCGTCGTGCCACTCACCATCATGAACGCGCGCGCCATCGGCGTGATGCGCATGCGCGACGACAAAGGGATCGACGACAAGATCATCGCCATCAGCGCCAACGACCCGGTCTACCAAGACCGAAGGACGCTCGAGGACCTACCCGACCACAAGCTGCGCGAAATTCAGCGCTTCTTCGAAGACTACAAAGCGCTCGAGAACAAAGAGGTCGTCGTCGAGGGCATGCAGGAGCGTGAAGAGGCGCTCGGGATCCTTCGCGAGGGGCTGGTCATGTACCGCCAGCTCCGACGGGGCGAGCTCAAGAAGGGCTGAGCGGCGCAAAATTGGCCCTGGAATCGTCCTGGAAAGGCCCCAGCATCAAGGGCTTGCCATGTCCTAACTGCTTGATAAGGTGGCGGACCCGTTAGAGAACAATCCTTTTGGAGGGGCACATGCAGAAAGCAAGCTGGGTATTTTTGTTGGCTGTCAGCCTAATGCTGACCGCCGGTTGTAAGAAAGACGAGCTCAGGGCAAAAGACGCCCGAATCGCAGAGCTGATGGAGTCGGGGCAGGCGACAGGCACCTCGCTCGAGCAATGCAAGAAGGACAAAGCCAATCTCGACAAGCTCGTGAAGGGTTACACCGGCGAGATCAACGCCATGGAAGCCGCGCTGGCCGAGGCCGCCGCACGTGAAGCGCGTGCTGCCAAGCGGCTCGCCGAATACAACTCGATGCTCAAGCAGCTCAAGTCGATGATCGACTCCGGCAAGCTCAAGGTCCGCATCGTCCGCAACAAGATGGTCATCGAGCTGCCCGAGGCGGTTCTGTTCGCCAGCGGCAGCGCCAAGCTCAAGACGGAGGGCGTCCGCGTTCTCGCCGAGCTCGGTCCGGTCCTCGCGAGCATCAAAGGCC
>CAMYMX010000564.1 GCA_947259605.1 uncultured Polyangiaceae bacterium
AGGCCACAGTTGGGGCTCGCTTCGAGCTTAAAGCCGTCGTCCGCAATGTGGAAACAGACATCGACCCCGCGGCTCTGTCCCTCCCAGAGGCCGGGGAACTGCGGTGGTGCCGGAGCACCGCCCGTCCCTGCTTCGCCACCGCTGCCGGCCGTGCCGCCGCTCGGGCCTGGCTCGTCGCTGCATGCCGGAACGCAAAGACCAACAAGCAAAGCAAGGCAGCCGGCCGAGGCCAGCCGCCTGATAGGGATGATACTCATGGCAGTCGTTGGCCTACCACATCGGCGATTCGACGTGTGCCTTGGAGCGGACGAGAAGGTCGATGATGGCGCGGTCGTAAAGATTGCGACCAAGAAGCTCGGGCGCGACACGACTTTGGTAAAGGTCGCGTCCTTCTTGGATTTCCTCTGCCATCACGTCCAAAAGGGTATCGTTGCGAATCCCCTCAGCAATCTTGTCTTCGTTGTAGAGAGCAAGGTCACTCGAGATCGCCCTTGCCAAGCGACGTGCGGCTTCTTGAGTTTCGATCAGTGCCATCGGTCCTCCGTTCGCGAAGAGTGACGCAGCATGCCCAGGTCTGTCAAAGAGCGGTCCGGTTGATGGCGACGGCGCCCGCCCGAAGGATCTTCATCGGGGTCCGGGTCGCGTCGATCAGAGTCGACGGCGCACCTCCAGGGGAGATGCCGGGCACCAGCCCCCCGAGCCCCTCGACGAGCTCCCCTGGCAGCTCCGCCACGCTTCGAAGAGGTGGTTCTCCGGTCCGATTGGCGCTCGTTGCGGTCACGGGGTGGCCAAACGCCCGGACGAGATCTGCGGCTGGACTGGGGCCGGGGACTCGGACACCGACCTTGCCATCGAGGCAAAGCCGCGGGTTCAAACCGTGCTTTGCTGTTAGAAGTATCGTCAGCGGGCCCGGCCAATGACTCGAGATCAGGGCCCGTGCCGCTGCGGAAGGTGGCTCCGCGACGGCTTTCACAGAGGCAGCATTCGGAAGGAGCAATGCGATCGGCATGTCGGAGGGCCGCCCCTTGAGCTCCGCGACCCGTTCGACCGCCCTCTCATTTCGCGCGTCGGCCAGCAGCCCAAGCCAGGTTTCGGTCGGACAGGCCACCACGCCGCCCTCCTCGAGAACCCGAACGAGCGCGGCGAGATCGTCCATTAGCCGCTGCGGGCTCGCCAGCCGATGTCCCGGCGAAATTGTTTCCCTTCGAAGTCGATCTTCTCGACCGCTTCGTAGGCGCGTTTGGCTGCTTCGTCGATCGATTCACCAATCGCGGTGACCGAGAGCACGCGTCCGCCCGACGTGACCACGGCATCGTCATGAAGCGCGGTGCCTGCGTGGAACACCGTCACCTGCGGAAGCGCGGATGCAGCATCGAGGCCATGGATGGGAGTCCCTTTTTCATAGCTGCCGGGATAGCCCCCTGCGGCGAGCACCACGCAGAGGGAAGCCGGCGCCTCCCACTCGGGCGCCAACCCTCTGAAGTCACCCTGGGCGGAGCCTTGAATGAGCGGCAGGACCGAGCCCTTCCAGCGGGTCATCAGAGTCTGACACTCGGGGTCTCCAAAACGCGTGTTGTATTCGAGAACGAGCGGCTCGCCGTCGACGATCATCAGCCCCACGAACAGCGCCCCGCGAAACGGTCGCCCTTCGAACGCCATGCCACGAAGCGTCGGCTCGACGACACGATCGAGGATCTTTCGTTCGATGTCAGCGGTCACGACCGGCGGCGGTGAGTAGGCGCCCATGCCGCCGGTATTTGGACCCCGATCGCCGTCGAAGGCACGCTTGTGATCTTGAGCGGGCGCCAAGGGGATGAATCGCTTGCCGTCGGAGACGACGTGATAGCTCACTTCTTCCCCGACGAGGCACTCCTCGATCAAGACGCGATCGCCCGCACCGCCAAAAGCGCGCTCCCGCATGATGCGATCGACGCCGGCGATCGCTTCAGCGGCATTGCTCGCGACGATGACGCCCTTGCCCGCGGCCAGGCCGTCGGCCTTCACGACGAGCGGTCGGCTCGCTTCTTCGATGTAGCGGGTGGCTGCATCGGGATCATCGAAAACCGCGAAGCCCGCGGTCGGAATGGCGTGGCGCGCCATGAACTCCTTGGAGAAGATTTTGGAACCCTCGAGCTGGGCGGCCTCGCGACTGGGACCAAAGGCATCGATGCCCTGGTCGCGGAGCGCGTCGACGACCCCGGCGACTAGAGGCGCTTCCGGTCCGACGACCACCAGGTCCGCAGACTCTTGCTTCGCCAGCGCAACGACCTGTTCGGCGTCGCTCGGATCGACCGGAACGGTTTGACCGATCGCGGCGATGCCGGCGTTGCCGGGCGCCCCGATGACCTCCACTTCGCTGTCCTTTGACAGGCGCCATGCAAGCGCGTGCTCGCGCGCGCCCCCTCCAACGATGAGAACGCGCATCATCAGTGCCGGAAGTGGCGTACGCCGGTGAAGACCATCGCCATATCGGCTGCATCGGCAGCCGCGATGACTTTGTCGTCGCCCTTAGAGCCGCCGGGATGCACGACGGCGGTGATGCCGACCTTCGCAGCGGCTTCGATGCCATCGGGGAATGGGAAGAAGGCGTCCGAGGCCATGACGGCCCCCTTCGAGAGCTCACCCGCTTTCTGTGCTGCGATGCCAACGGCGGTGACGCGGGCCATCTGTCCGGCGCCCACCCCCACCGTCCGGTCAGGCTTGGCAAAAATGATCGCGTTCGACTTCACGTGTTTGCAAACGCGCCAGGCGAAATCGAGTGCGCGCATTTCGTCGTCGGTCGGATGACGCTTGCTGACGACCTTACCGGCGCGCACCTCGGTCGGCCCGGTGGCGTCGCGATCCTGGACGACCAAGCCACCGCCGACGCGTTTGAACTGGAGCGCGGCGTAGTCGGCCGGAAGCCATTCGCCCGTAGCCAAGATGCG
>CAMYMX010000565.1 GCA_947259605.1 uncultured Polyangiaceae bacterium
CGAGCGGGTGCTCTCGACACGATTTGGTGAACGCGTGGAGATGGTGCTCCAAGCCGAACAGCGGGGCACGGGGGACGCCGTCCGCTGCGCCATCGAGGCGGATGCTTCACTCGAAGGTCGCTTGCTGGTGCTCTACGGCGACTGCCCTCTAATCCCTGCTGCACTCCTCCGGAATCTGATGGAGACGTCGGATCGAGCAGGGGCCGACCTCGGCCTGGTCACCGCGACGCTGAGCGATCCGAGCGGCTACGGCCGCATCGTGCGAAACGCGACGGGCCGCGTGCATCGAATCGTCGAAGACCGTGACTGTTCCGCCGATGAGCGAAGCATCGACGAGGTGAACCCGGGGCTGTACGCCATTCGCGCCGGCTTCCTGCGAGAGGCCATTGCCAGACTCACGCCGGACAACGCCCAGGCTCAACTCTACCTGACGGACGTGGTCGCGCTGGCGGCGGAGCGGGGCGAGGTGCTAGACCTCGAAGGCGACATGACGGAGCTCACGGGCGTCAATGATCAACGGGACCTGGCACTCGCTTCGGCAACGTGCCGTCGGCGGATGGCGGAAGAGCTGGCGCGTAGCGGTGTCCAAATTGCCAACCTCGATGCCTTATACGTCGACGCTGAATGCGAGGTCGATCCGGGCGCGTCGCTGGGCGCAAACGTGCACCTGCGCGGCCGCTGCCTCGTGCGAGCGGGAGCCCAGATCGACGTCGGCTGTGTCCTCACCAATGTCGTCGTCGATAGGGACGCCAATGTGCTGCCGTACACGGTTGCGACGGACTCCAGCATTGGAGAGGGCGCCCAAGTGGGCCCGTTCAGTCACTTGCGGCCGGACACCAGGCTCGGTCCGCGGAGCAAAGTAGGAAATTTCTCCGAGACGAAGAAGACCACGCTCGGCGCGGGCTCGAAGGTCAATCACCTTTCCTACGTCGGAAACGGTGAAATCGGCGAAGGGGTCAATATCGGCGCCGGCACGATCTTCTGCAACTACGACGGCGAGCAAAAGCACACGACGGTGCTCGAAGATGGGGTCTTCATCGGCAGCAATACACAGCTCGTTGCGCCCGTAACGGTCGCACGCGGCGCATACGTGGCCAGCGGCACCACCGTGACTGAGGATGTTCCCGCGGATGCCATGGCGATTTCGCGAACGAAACAGGAAAACAAGGAAGGCTATGCGGCTCGCCTCCGAGCGCGCCTTCGCCGCAAGAAGAAGCCCTGAGCGCTTCGGCCGAGCCTTGCTCAGAAGGTGATCTTGAAGTTTCCGCCGGCCGGCGTGACGCTGAAGTCGAAGTCTGCGCCCTCTTCGCTGCGTTCGTAGTACTTGCTCGAGCAAGCGATGCCCCGGTAGGCCTCATACGCCGCAACCGAGCTGCGCGGTGCGGTTGCAGTCTGGATCCCCAGCAAGACCGGCGGTGCCACGTAGAGGGCGGCCGTGAGGCCCCGACTCGAGCCCGTCCAACTGGTCGCCTTGATGGTGCCACCGACGACGCCGTAAATCAGCGAGGCGCCCACGCCGAGCGCGCCGCCCATGAGCTCTTGGACATCCGAAGCCTTCTTCAAGGTTTCGGTTGCGTATTGAAGCTTGGCCCGCCGAGCTTCTTCGGTGCTCTCATCCATCTTGCGGATTCGCTTCGCGCCCCAGACGTCGGGTGCCGGGAGGACCGCATGCATGAGCCCGAAGAAGTACGCGCCGCCGGCGAGGTAAGCCCAACCGAACTTGTCCGGATCGTTGTTGTCTCGTGCAGCGTTGATCGCGGCGTAGGTCATGCCCCCGCCTCCGGCGAGCCAAAGGCCCATCCAGATGTAGCGCCAGCGGGTCGCCTGAGGCTTGCCGTCGTCCATTTTCTCCTGGATGTATCGGATGCGGTAGCGCAGCTCGTCATCGCTGAGCTCCTCGATGCAGCTGAACGCGTCCTGCGCGTGAGCTGCCCGTGGAGGCGCTAGGATGGAGAACAAGACGGAGAAAGCGAGCGCGCAGGTCAGGACCCGTGCCACGCGTGAAACTGCAGAATTCACGATTCGATGATGTTCAGTCACAACCTACCCCTGTTCGCCAGGTGGCCGGGATAGTACGCAAAACCTCCCCAGACTGCGATAGCGATTCGCCTCATGGGTCACTTTTTTTCTCCGACGGTATTCGCTGGTGGATTGTAGGGATCCAGCCTGACTAGATGCCGACCGGCCACCGTCGCCGCGCCCGTCGCCTGGCTCGCTGCCTCGACGGGCCCGATCGGAGCGTTATGCTGGGGGCGTGGATAGCGTCGTTTTCAAGGTTCTCATCACAGTCGTCGCGCTTTCGGTGCTCATCATCATTCACGAGGGGGGCCACTATCTGGCCGCACGGGCTTTCGGGATGCGGGTGCTGCGATACAGCATTGGGTTCGGCCCAACGCTGTTTCGATACCAGCCCAAAGGAAGCCCGACGGTCTTCCAAGTCGCGGTGATTCCGTTTCTGGCCTACGTGCAGATTGCCGGGATGAATCCCAACGAGGACGTCGACCCAGACGATCCGGAGCTGTACCCCAACAAAAGCCTTTTTGCCCGAGTGACGACCATCGCCGCAGGGCCGATCGCCAACTACCTCACCGCGTCTGCGATCGTCTTCGCGCTGGGCGTCACCAATACCCTCCCGCCGATGCAGCCAGCGGAGCCGATGCAAGTGGGCCACGTCGTCCCAGATTCGCCTGCCGCGCAAGCTGGCTTGGAAGAGGGCGACGTCATCGTCATGGCCAATGGTACCGAGATCCGCAACGTCTCCGAGCTGATCGAAGCCACTTCATCGCGCGCGGGTGAGCCGACAGCGTACGTGATTGAACGCAATGGCAAAGCACTGCCGCCGATTACGATCACGCCTGCCGATCGCGAAGGGCGAGGACAGATCGGCGTCGGCGCCAAGATGATGCCTCTCTACGAGAATCTCGG
>CAMYMX010000566.1 GCA_947259605.1 uncultured Polyangiaceae bacterium
CGCTCGCGATGTTGACCAGGTGGGCTTCCGGCCTTGCGACCAGGTCGTCCAGGAACGCGTGCGTCATCGCCACCAGTCCAAGCGTATTGACCTCGTAGGTCTTGAAATGGTCGTCGAGAGGCGTCTTGGTGAATGGACCGCCGAAGACGACTCCCGCGTTGTTCACCAGAACGTCGATCGGACCCGCTTCGGCGTCGACCTGCGCTTTGAACGCTGCAATGCTCGCGGGATTGGTGACGTCGACCGGAAAGCCCCAGGCCGGAACACCCAAGGCCGCTATCTTTGCGGTGGCTTCGACGAGCTTTTCCTCATTGAGGTCCCCGAGGACGATGCTCGAACCGCGCCCCGCGAACTTCATCGCCATTTCGAGGCCGATGCCCTGCGCTCCGCCCGTGATCAATACGCGTCTACCGTTCAGCTTGCTCATAGCGACCTCTCTACGGACTAGCCACCCGGAGTGATCATCAGCTCGACTCGGGCGGTCTGGTTGGGGGTGAGAACCTGGAGAATGTCCAGGTTCACGTCCGATGTCCAGCTTCCACCTCGGGCGCCATCGCCCGGCAGCTTCGGGACATCGCTCTGTTCGCGGTCTATTCCTCGGGAGGGAGCAGCACGGTGTCGACGACGTAGAGCATCCCGTTCTCGGCAGGAATTCGTGCAATGATCTTTGCATCGTTGAGGGACAGCTCTTCGCCGTTCACGTGCTCCGTCGCCTTTTTACCGTTGGCCATCGACAGCGTCTGTCCTTCTTTGAACCAGCTGGGTTGAATGGCGGAAGTGGTGACGTGGTACTTCAGGATTTCCCGAAGCGCGTCCACATTCTCGGGCTTGACCAGGTTCTCTACAGTGCCTTCGGGCAGCTTCGCAAAGGCGTCATTCGTCGGGGCGAATACGGTGAGCGGACCGGATGCCGCGACCGAAGTGACATAGTCCGCGGCCTTCAGGGCGGCGACCAGCGTCGTGTGATCTTTCGAGCCGAGGGCAATACTGACGATGTTGTTCTCGTGTAGCGGCGGAACGTTCGACACTTCGTTTGCGGGTGCTGCCTGCACGCTCGGGGCGGGCCCAGCGGGCGCTGCCTCCTGCTTTTTGCAGCCGGCGATCACGAGCCCAGCGACGAGCCCTCCGATGACTACGATTCTCGAAAAATCTTTCATTACAACCTCCCCGCAGGAAATGCCTTCAAGCGCGTGCGGAGTATAGACGGACAGTTTGCACCCCGGCATTCCAAATCCTCGGTTTCGCAGCGACGTGCAAATCTTGCGCCGCAGGGCAATTCGGCGAATTTTTTTCTCCTGGCGGGGGTTTGCTCCCCGTGTGCGTGAGCCTAGACTCCGCTCCAACCAGGAGGGTCTATGCGTGCAAAGTGGATTGGGTTGCTCATTGGATTGATCGTCGGGATTTCGGGCTGCACCCCGAAGGAAGCCGCGCCCGCTGAGCCCAAGGCTGCAGAGCCCGCACCTGCTCCGGCCCCGGCAGAGGAACCCGCGGTCGACCCGGTTGCGGCGGCATCGGAGATTTTCCAGAGTCGATGCACCGTTTGCCATGGTGAAGGCGGCAAGGGGGACGGCGCCGGCTCGGCCGCGCTCGATCCGAAGCCACGAGACCTCACGTCTCCGGAATGGCAGTCCTCGGTCACCGACGAGCACATTCGGAAGATCATCGTCTATGGCGGCTCTGCCGTCGGTAAGGCGGCGACGATGCCCGCAAATCCAGACCTCGACGCGAAGCCCGAGGTGGTCGCCGAGCTCGTGAAGTACGTCCGAGGCTTAGCGAAATAGCTCGCCTATTTCGGCTACATGGCGTAGTTATTGCATCGCGCTTCGGCGCAGAAGCTCCCGGTTTACCTCGGGAGCCACACGTGGACTAGTGGTGCTCTCCCCGTTCTGAGGAGGGTGGTGTGTGGAGCGGCTCTTTCGCTGAGGGAGCTCGCCAGGAGGATTTCCCTTTCGCTGAGGGAATTGAGGAGATGTAATGAAGTTCAACAGGATTGGTGCGTTTGGCGCATCAAGTATCGGGGTTCTGTTGGCTGCGGTGGTCTGCATTGGATGCGGCCCACAGCAGACAGCACAGGTGTCGCAGGCACCCGCGAGCTCAACCGCCGACTTGATGAAGCAGCGCGGGCTCAATGAAGCCGATGTGAGCGCGGCGCTTCAGACCTACATGCCGACAGGCAAAAAGGACACGTACCTGACCTTCGCGTCGGGCGGTCACGGCGGCAACATGGTCGTCATCGGCGTCCCGTCGATGCGTATCTTGAAGTACGTCGGCGTCTTCACCCCGGAGCCTTGGCAGGGCTACGGCTACGGTGACCAGTCTAATGCGGTCCTCGAAGGAGGCAGCCGTTTTGGCAAGGAAATGACCTGGGGTGACATGCACCATCCGGCGCTCTCCGAAACCAACGGTGAGTACGACGGCAAGTTCATCTTCGTAAACGACAAGGCGAACGCCCGCATCGCGGTCGTCGACCTGCACGACTTCGTCACCAAGGAGATCGTGACCTCGACGCTCATTCAGAGCGACCACGGCGCGACCTTCGTGACACCGAACACCGAGTACGTCGTCGAGTCGAGCCAGTACCCGGCTCCTCTCGGTGGTGGCTACGCACCGATCGAGGAGTATCAGGACAAGTACCGCGGCGCGGTGATCTTTTGGAAGTTCGATCGCGAAAAGGGGAAGATCGATCGTGCGAATTCCTTCGCCATGGAGCTTCCGCCGTACATGCAGGACCTTGCCGATGCTGGAAAGCTCGCAAGCGAAGGCTGGGTGTTCATCAACTCGTTCAACACGGAGATGAGCTGGGGTGGCACGTTGGAAGGCAACCCGCCCATGGAGTCGGGCGCTTCCCAAAACGACATGGACTACCTGCACATCATCGACCTCAAGAAGGCCGAGGCCGTCTACAAGGCTGGTAAGACGAC
>CAMYMX010000567.1 GCA_947259605.1 uncultured Polyangiaceae bacterium
GTTCTTTGCAACCATCAAGATCCCCGTCAGCGGGTTGCCGACCTCGTGGGCTACGCCCGAGGCCAAGGTGCCGATCGAAGAGAGCCGATCTTTGTGCGCAACGTGCCGCTCGAGCTGACGGCGCTCCGTGACGTCTTCGACGACGAAGACGCGGCCCTCCTCGGCCTCGCCCGGGATCGTCGCGGTCTGCGCACGAAGCTCGATTTTTCCATCACCCAAGTCGTACTCACGTTCGATGATAGAGCCTGTTGGCTGATGGGCGAGCTCGTCGAACAGCGGCCACCAAGGATCTGGGATGTCGTGCATCGGATGACCACAAATGTCGTCTTCATCCAAGCCGGACATCCGCTCGAGCTGTGCGTTCCAGATGACCACCTCTTCGTGGTCATCGACCGTACAGACCCCCATGGGAAGCTCGGACATCAGCTGAGAAAGATAGCGGCGCGCCGCCTGTGCCGGTGAGGTGCGCTGGGACCCAACGGCGTACCGTGAGTCGAGCTCTCGGAAAGCGCGCAGCCGTTCGGCGAGCGCGTCTGCACGCACCGGTCGGCCCCCTTGGACATAGGTGCGGGCGGCCAGGGGACCAATTCGCTCGCTCAGCCGCCCTTCGAGCTCGGTGATCAATCGCAGCAGCTCCGGCCGGTCTCGTGGCGGCCAGTACACGTCCGCTGCGGCTGCTGCCTGGTAGATCTCCTCGATTGCGGTCCGCTTTCCGACATACGAGGTCAGGCGCTCCTGAAGCGACTCGGCAGAGTCGGGCACCTGCAGCAGCCGCGTCACGCGGGGCTCACGACAGGCCTCCGCGGCGTTACGTTCCTCGGGAGAGCGCGCGGTGAGGAGGGAGACGCCCATGAAGACGAACGCGTGCGCCGTGAAGCTCAGCCAGATGGCCGGCCCTCGTGCGCCCGGGTCGGTGAAACCAAAGAGCGCGTAGAGGCGAGAGACGTCGAGCTCGACGCCAAACAAAGGGGATGCGGTCAGCAGCGCCCAGGAGCTCGCGCCCACGATCAAACCCGCGAGCACTCCGGCACGCGTCGCACGCCGCCAAAAAAGCGCACCGAGCAACCCAGGCAGCAGATGCGTGACCGCGACGAACGAAGCAAGCCCTAGATCGACGAGCGAGCGCGTCCGCGGAAGGGTGAAATGGATCAGCAAACCGGCGACGACGACAGCGATGATCGTCAAGCGGCGAAAGACAGCCCAGCGCGTCAGTAGCGACTCCGGACTCGGCCCGAAGCGTGGCACGAGGTAGTTCGCAACCATGCCGCTCAGCGCGATCGAGGACACCAAAATCATCGCGCTTGCGGCTGACACGGCTCCTAGGAACGCGAGTGTTTGGAGTGCCGGCGAGCTTTGCACCGCGATGAGAACATAGACGTCGGGTCGAACCCCCGGTGCTGCGAGGTCCCGGCCAGCCCAGTAGAGGATCGGTACCGGTAGGTTGATCGCGAAAAGGTAAAGCGGCAGAGCCCAGCGAGCGGTCTTGAGGCTGCGAGGGCCGGGTCGCTGGACGAACGCAACGAAGAACTGCCTGGGAAGCAGGAACGCCGCGCAGAACGTCACGAAAACCAGTGCGATCCAAGAGTCGCCCATCACCGGGTTGACCATGTTCTCGACGAGATCGGGTCGCGCCCGCAGATACTCGTTGAGGTCGCGGAACCCGCCAAACACGGCGAACAACGCGGCGCCACCGACCACCAGCAAAGCGATGAGCTTGAACACGCTCTCGAAGGCCAGCGTTGCGATGAGTCCGGGCCGATGTGCGCGACCGTCGGCGTAACGCACACCGAGGGTCACGGCGAATGCGCTCAGCAACAGAGCGTAGACGGAACCAAGCTCGTCGCTTGGCTCCTCGCCGACGAGTATCGCGGCACCGTCGGCAACCGCACGGAGCTGCAACGCGATGTAGGGCAGCATACCTGCAACCATGAACAGCGAAACCGCAGCGCCCAGGGTGCGGCTTTGGTAGCGGAAGGCAAAGACGTCAGCGATGCTCCCGAGCCGATACCGGTCGACGAGCTCCGCGACCGGCGCCCAGAGAAACGGGATCGCAATGCAAGATAGGGTGACGCCGAAGTAGATGGCGAGGAAGTCGTATCCTTCCGTCGCTGCGAATCCGACGCTTCCAAACAGCGTCCAGGTCGTTGCATAGACCCCGAGGGCGAGGGCGTAGCTGAATCGGTTTCGCCCCAGGCGGCCCCAGCGCGGCGAGCGTTCGACGACCTCCGAACCCAGGATGTAGAGCCCGAGCAGTGCGACTGCCAGGAAGAAGAGGATGAAATGATTAAGCTGCATGGTCGGTGCGATGAAGCAGCGCCACGACCGCAATCATCCCCAGCCAAAATGCAAAGGGAGACCACCAGGTTTGAAGCCAGACAGCCCGAACCGGGGTCGCAATGAGCACGATCGCAACCGCGAATAGAAGCAGCGCGCGCTCTTGCTCCCTGTTCATTTACGCGTATCCGATCGCTTGCAGGCGTTCGGTGATTTCGTCGAGGATGACGGGATCGTCGATCGTTGCAGGCATTTTCCACTGGGTTCGATCCGCGATCTTCTTCATGGTGCCGCGCAAGATCTTCCCAGAGCGGGTTTTCGGCAGGCGTTGGACGACGATGGCTGTCTTGAACGCCGCAACCGGGCCAATCTCGTCGCGAATCATCTGGATGACTTCGGCGACGATGTCGTGCTGGGGGCGATCGACACCCGCATTGAGCACCAAGAGGCCAAGTGGGATCTCTCCCTTGAGCTGATCAGCGACGCCCATTACCGCGCATTCGGCGACGTCTGCGTGCGCCGCTATGACTTCTTCCATGCCGCCGGTCGATAGGCGATGTCCGGCAACGTTGATGATGTCGTCGGTCCGGGACATCACGTAGACGTAGCCATCGTCATCGATGAAGCCCGCGTCCGCGGTCTTGT
>CAMYMX010000568.1 GCA_947259605.1 uncultured Polyangiaceae bacterium
CTCCGGCTTCGAAGCGGCGCATCTGATGGTCGATCGCGTGCTCGATGAGACGATAGTAACAGAGCTCGAAGTGAAGCATGTCGTGGCGCTGGGTCGCTCCCCAATATCGTCCGTAGAGGTGCCCACCCTTTGCGAAATTGATCGAGGCCGCAACGATTCGGCCCTCATCTTTGGCGGCGAACACCAGCGGGGAGCCATCGAGCCGGGATGGCGCGAGCTCGAAGAACGCGGGCGTCAGATAGGGATGAGAGCCCTTGCGTCCGCAGGTCGCGCGATAGAGGCGCTCGAGGGCCAGCCAATCTTTGACGCTGAGCTGGTCACCGCGAAGCTCTTCGATCTGCAGGTTGGCCTCGGCTGCAACGCGACGCTCTTTTCGTAGCTTCTTTCGCATCGATGAACGGAAGTTGCCGACGAAGTCTTCAAAATCGTCGTATCCCTCGTTCCGCCAGTGAAACTGAAAAGAGAGCCGACTCATCAGTCGACCATCGCGCGCGACCCAGCTCTGCTCTTCCGGGGTCAAGAAAAGGAGATGGATGGACGATGCGCGTGCCGCGTCGGCCACCTCGTGACAGCCGTCGATCAGGCGGCGGACGACCTCGGCCGGATCTTCGTCTGCCGCGAAGAGGAAGCGGCGCCCCGTCACCGGCGTCACCGGCACCATGGAAACCAATTTGGGGTAGTAGCCAAGTCCCAGTCGCGAAGCCGCATCGGCCCAGCCCCAGTCGAAGATGTACTCGCCGTAGCTGTGCGTCTTCAAATAGAGCGGCAACGCCCCTACGAGCCGCTTGCCGCGCCAGGCGGTGACGTGCGTCGGCTCCCAGCCCGAGCCTCGACCCACGGACCCGCTTTCTTCGAGCAGCGACAGAAACGAATGCTCGACGAAGGGATCGTCCTCGCCGACCAATTGATCCCAGGCCTGCCCGTCGATCGACGCCAGCGACGACGAGATTCGTATGTCAATCGACTCACGCAAGCGGATGAGGGAGTCTGCCCCGCGGGAGCTGCTAGATCCAGCCGCGGTAGCGCGTCGGCCCCTGCTTCCCGCGAATTCGGTTGATCAGGCTCTTCGCAATGGCGTAGCAGCGAAAGAACCCAGCTACTTGCAGGCGTTGGAAGCGGCTGAGTGGAGCATCGGCGCAGACCCATTTGGGATCGAACTTTCCGCCATCGAGGAAGTCGACGCGGGCTCTCTTGGTAGACGCCACCGTGCTGCCGAGCGGCAATCTCGGACCCAAGACCACCGCGTCCAGCGCCTCGCCGTCTTCTGCGAGGGTGCCCGGCACGTGGCCGTAGTTGAATGGACACGGGATCGGCGAAACGAAATCGAGACTTCGATCGTCATCCCGCTTGATGAAGCTGCCTCGTGGTACGTCGATGACGACCGTGAGATCCGCGCCGCTCATCGATGGAGCTCGCACGCCGTGGCCACCAGCCCCTCTTCGACGAGGTAGCGGCCGGAGATCACGTCGCCAGGTTTGAAACCACCAGCCTCCTGTTGGAAGACCGCTTGGAACGAGTCCTCGCCGAGCTCGACCTCGACGGCGTGGAAGCCGAGGAACTGGTTGCTGAGCGGATACTGGCACTTGTAGACGGCTTCTTTTGCGCTGAAGACAATCTTGCCGGTCACGCCCGGCGTGGGCAGTTCGTGCAACCAGTCGCGCTCTTTGGGCGTGCATACCCGTTTGAGCAGAGCCTCCTTCAAGGGCGTCGATGACTCCAAGTCGATGCCAAGCGCTCGAATGTCCTCGGTTCGCGCCACCGCGGCAGCGCACCAGGTGTCGGTGTGCGAAATGCTGCCAATGAAGCCCGGCGGCCAAATCGGTGCTCGATCTTCCCCGCGCAGGATGGGCTTCGTCGCAGCAACGCCAAGTCGGCCGAGGGCGATCCGGCTGCAGACGCGACCCGCGGTGAACTGCTCGATGCGCGTCTGCGCAGCGCCGTCCACCAACGCCTCCTCCGACTTCAGGAGCCCGCCTTGCACGGTGTGCGGGTCAACCTCCTCGGTCTCTACGTGGGGACCGAGCAAACGTCTGAATAGGGCGTGACGCATCTACCTTGGGGAGGTGCCAACGCCGTAGGCCAGGGCAAGGATCGAGGCGGTATTGGCGAGAGAGATAATTTGCGAGAGTCCGGCCATCACATCCGCTGTGCTCGCGTACCAGGACTTGGTCACCCAGATGATGTCCCCTGGCCAGAGCACGACGTCGGTTGCCTCACCACTCGTCAATGCCTTCAGGTTGGTTGTATAAACTCGTGGTTCGGTGAGCGGGCCTCGCACGATCCGAATGTCCTTTCGATCGGCCCGGGCCATGTTGATTCCGCCTGCGCGCGCCAGCGCCTCGGTCAGGCGAATGCCCTGGCGATACGCCATCGGCTGCGGTCGGCCCACCTCGCCCAGAACCATGATCGCATTCTTGGTAATCGGTGGAACGAAGAGTTGATCGCCCGCACGGATGCGAATGTTGTGCTTGGAGTCCCCCTCCATGGCGAGATTCACGTTCACCGGCAGCGCCTCACCGTCCCGTACGAGGCGTGCGAGGTCCAAATCACCCAGCCGCTCCGGTATGTATTCGACCCGGCCAATCAACACGCCGCCGGCCTGCGCGAGCAGGTCGGCGAGCCTGGTGCCTGGGCTGACTTTGACCCGGCCTGGTGTGGTCACGGCCCCGATGACGACCGCCGTATGGCCCTCGAGCGCGCTGATGATGAGATTCACCCGAACGAACCGATCGTACCGTCGAAGGCCCTTTTCGACCGCCCGCTCGGCCTGGCCGAGGGTCAAGCCCCCCACCTGAATATCGCCCGCCAGCGGTACGTGGAGCTGACCCATCGCGTCGACGATCAGGCCCTCATACGTCTCGGTTTTGGCGGAGACCGTTGTGAGCTGAACCACATCACCCGGAAACAG
>CAMYMX010000569.1 GCA_947259605.1 uncultured Polyangiaceae bacterium
GCGGTGGGCGTTGCCGTCGCCGCCTCGGTTTTGGCCCTGATGGCGCACAATCGACCCGCGCTTTGCGGGCCATCATATGCGCTAGCGGCGCGCTCTCCATTGATCAAGCTCGCCGCCGCCGGAGTGCAGCTCGCAGCCGAGGAGAGCGAAGCGCCCGCGCCAGGGAGCTCTCGTCTTCGATGGTTGCAACGAAGTCTTGGTCACGAGCGACCGTTTGCGGGAGAGGATCCGAGATACCCCCTTTGCCGCGCCACCCCGCCAACTGCCCGTCGCTCGCCCAATCGACGCAACGTCATCGTAGTCGTGCTCGAATCCGTTGGCTTGGAAGAAATGTTGAAAGAGCGCGAGGGCAGGGCCGTAATGCCCGCGCTTCAGCGCATCGCCGAAGAAAGCTTCTCGTCGAACGCCTTCTATGCGTCGGGGACCAGGAGCGCCCAAGCTCTTCCCGCGCTGTTCGCAGGTGAACCGGCCCAATCGGCGGGGCTGCCTCTTCTGCGCGAACCTCTTCCTTCGTTCGATGGATATCCGCGACAGCTCGAACTCGCAGGCTATCGCACCGGCTATTTTCACGGCGGGGACCTTTCGTTCGAGCAGCAGCGAGTTTTCCTCAAAATGGTGGGATTCGAGGAAATCGAAGAATTCGATGTGCTCCGCGAAGAAGACGCCGCAGGCTGGGGTCATCCCGACTCGGTCATGTTCGACCACTTCCGACAATGGCTAGACCGAATGGAGGATGGAGACACACCGTATCTCGGCGTGTTGTCGACCTTGTCCACTCACCACCCCTTTGCGCTTCCGCCGGGGGAGCCTCGCGTCTGGAGACAGCAAGACCGAGACGTGGAGTTCGACGAAGCACTTGCCTACTTGGATCGGCAGCTGGCTCGCTTCTACAATTGGTACAATGAGGTGGCGCGTCCGCAGGGGACGTATTTGCTTCTCCTCGGCGATCACACCGCTCAGCTCGGTCTCTCGCGCCGGAGCGCTGCAGGGGAAGCGGTGCGTTTCGACGTGCCGTTCATCGTGGCCGGGGATGATCCGGAGCTCAGCGATCCTCGCTTCCGCGACAGGATAGCAAGTCAGCATGACGTGCCGGCGACGCTGGCAGGGCTCACCGGAATCCCGACGGGGCGCTGCGACCAAGGTCTCGACATTTTCAGTGACCTCTGGCCGAGCCGCCGGGTTGTCTATGGTCTTGCAGGTCGAGACCTCTCCCACATGTACCTGCGCACTACTGACGCCCTGGGGCGCTGGAACCGGGAGACGGGCCAGCTCGACATGCTCACCCAAGCGGCCGCCGGTACTTCCGATGCCAAGTACATTTTGGCGTTGAGCGAGACCCTGTTTGCGCTCAGCCGTCATCGACTCACGGAAAACAACTTTGCGCCGCCCAATCTCGACGGACCAGAACAGCGAGCTTCGATCAGCGGCGGAAGGATCCAGCGCATCATTGCCCACCGTGGAAACAGCGAAGGCCCGGGGGATCCTGGCTCCGGCAACCGCCTTTCGTCATTTCGCGCTGCCGTCGATGCGGGTTTCGAGTGGATCGAAGCAGACCTGAACGTGACACGTGACGAGGTCATGGTGGTTCTACACGATCGGACGGTGAGCGATTCAACGGGGAAAACCCTGCGCGTCGAAGACCTGAGCTATGAGGAGCTTCGATCGCTCCCGGGATACGAGCATGTCGTCTCGGTCGATCAGCTCTTCGAGTCGATAGGCGCGAGCGCCAATGTCTGCCTCGATATCAAGCCTCCGTTCACGCAGGGTGCTTCCCGTCGCCTCGTTCGCGCTGTGGCCCGCTCGCTTCGCCAGGCGCAACAAGACGGTGACTCGAGTCGGGAGGTCATGGTGGACGGCTTCAGCCTGCCGCTGATCGCTTCAATCGCGCAGAGCTGCGAGTGCGAAGTGGGCTGGGATCTGCCCAACGACGAGCCCGTCAGGACGGCGCAATTGGACACGGCCGCCACCTCGGGTATGGACTGGATCTTGATTCATCATCGCCAACTCGACCCGTCTGTGCTCGAAGAGGCACACCGCCGGGGGCTACGCGTCATGGTCTACACCGTGAACGAGCCTGAAGAGCTGAACGGTATCGTCGTCGACGGGGTCATCACCGACCGCAGTCGACTTCTCGAGCAGCTCGACCCGTAGTCCGCCACGCGAAGCGGCGACTGCCGCATGCTTGGAGCGGGGCCGCAGTGAATCTCTTGGAGCTCGGACTGCGTCCATCGCTACTGATCGGCCGCGCGCAGCACGCTGAGCATCGCGTCACGGTACAGCTTGTCTAGCGCAATTGGGGCGCTTCCCGCGATCGCGTCGGCCGTTGTGTTCGGCATGATCCAGACGCCCCGATCCGATTGCATGCGCTTTGGCAGATCGGCGAGCGGCACGTCGATCATGTTCCTGCCATACCGGATGTACGGGATGTGGCCCGTCATTTGCGCCGGCCCGGGGCGCGTCCAGACGCTGACTGCGCGCCGCTCGGAATAGAACTGTGCCGCCACGAAGTAGAGGTCGACCACGTACACGGTATCCGTTTCATCGCTGGCGTCCCGGGCAGCGCGGGACGCAGCCACCATGGGCACCGAGCCGCCCGGAGCCAACGCTCGGGCATCCATGAGCAGTCCAGCGACGCCGACCGCAATCGCTGCATTGCGAATGGCCGAGCTCCCCGTGAGGGCGACCATTCGCGCCAAGAGCACCGCAGCGTAAGGAGCTAGCGGGATCAGGTAGAGATCCTTCTTCGTCTCCGCGGCCGACAGGATCACGAACATCGCGATCCCGCTAACAGCAAGCAGCCTATCGAGCGAGCTCGTCGGAAGCCCTTTTGCTTTGCGGAGCACGAATGCCAGCCAGCCGCCTAGCGTCACGAGCCCCACGATCGGCAACTGCCGAAGCCAAA
>CAMYMX010000570.1 GCA_947259605.1 uncultured Polyangiaceae bacterium
CGCGCGGACGGCAAATGCGAAGTTGGCGCCCGTGGCTTCTCCGGGCGCCAGGCGCATCAAATTCGCCGCAAGCTTCGGTCCGGGTAGCGACAGGCGCACGATGCGTCCGAGGACGCTGCTCAACTGGCGCCGAAAGCTCCCCGTGTTGTAGCTCTGTCCATAGCGCGCGCAGATCTCGCGGACGCGTGGAGCCATCTCGGGGTAGCGTGCCGCCGGGATGTCCGGGAAGAGGTGGTGCTCGATCTGGTGACTCAAGTGGCCGGTGAGCACGTGCAGCCAGCGGTTCCCCTCGATATTCGCCGAGCCATTGAGCTGGCGCACGTACCATTGGCCGCGGCTCTCGTTGTCGGTTTCAGCTTGCTCGTAGACGCGCACCCCCTCCGGGAAATGACCACAAAAGATGACCGCGAAGGTCCAGAGGTTGCGCGTCCCATTGGCGAAGAGGTTGCCGAGGAACACCCGCGGCGCGTTGCCGAGCGCCAGCGCCGGGAAAAACGCGTAGTCCTTGAAGAGCTGCCAGGCCGCCTTCGTGAGGAACGGACGCGCGCGCTTTCCGAGCTCGGTAGGCGTCTGCTTGCCCGAAAAGAGCTCGTCGATACGGAGGTCGTGGCCTCCCACGCCCCATTGGAAGAAGAGCGCGAGGAATGAAGCGACGATCGGCTGCGTGAGGTGGATCGGTTTCCACTCTTGCTCGGGAGCGACGCGCAAAAAGCCGTACCCCACGTCGCGGTCCTTGCCGAGAATGTTGGTGAAGGTGTGGTGCTCGTAGTTGTGCGAGTGACGCCAGTCGTCGCCCGTGCACACATTGTCCCACTCGTAGCGGTGCGAATCGAGCGCCGGATCACGCGTCCAGTCGTACTGGCCGTGCATGATATTGTGCCCGATCTCCATGTTCTCGAGGATCTTCGACAGACCAAGGGCACTCGTGCCGAGCACGAAGCTTACTGGGCCGAGACCGAAGTGGAGGAGCACCCGGCCGGCAGCCTCACTTCGGTTCGCCGTACGGATGACTTGGCGGATGTGTGCCACGTCGCGCTCGCCGAGGTCTGCGACAGTTTCCTGTCGGAGCGCATCGAGCTCGCGGCCGAACGCATCGGCCTCCTCGCGCGTCAGATTTTTGCTTTGGGTGTTCATGGGGTTTCCTTTCAGAGGTCGAGCTCCAGGTCGGAGCGGGGCATTGAAATACACAGTTGAATCTCTTGATCGGGCTCGCTCGACACTTCCCCGGTGACGAGGTTCTGCACGGTCCCGCTCTGCTTGCGGCACTTGCAGGTGTGGCAAATGCCGATGCGGCAACCGTGAGCCGGGCGCTCGCCGGCACGCTCGAGCTGCTCGAGCAGACTGCCTTGGCCCTTCGCCACGACGTTTCGCTCCGAGCGCCCGAGCCTCACCTGCACGCCGTCTACGGAGGTCACCGCTGGCAACAGACGCAGCGCCGGGGTGAACCGCTCGAGCTCCAACCGATCGGATGCGCCGACGCTATCGAAGAGCCGTTCGGCGCGGTCCATGAGGGGCTTCGGGCCGCAGATAAATGTCGAGCGCCCCGCGAAATCGGGGACCAGCTTCGTGAAGTACGCCTCGTCGAAGCCACGCGGGGACGAGGCGTCGTCGTCGAGGCACAAGACGAGGCGCAGGCCGGTGTGGCGTTCGGCAAGGTCCGCGAGCTCCTCGCCGAAGATGGCCTCGGCGTGGCTCCGCGCATGGTGAACGAATACAACGTCGCGAATCGTGTCCCGCACCGCTAGATCGCGCAGCATGGACATGACCGGCGTGATGCCGCTCCCGCCGCTCAGGAGCAGCAGATTGTCGGGTGTCGGGGAGGGCAGGACGAAGTCACCGGCGGGAGCGCCGAGGCCCAGAACGTGACCGGCCCGAACGTTCTCGTGCAGCCACGTCGACACGCGGCCGTCCGCCACACGCTTGACCGTGATCGAAACCAGCGCCTCGCTGGGGGCCGACGAGATCGAGTAGCAGCGACGCGCGCGTACGCCGTCGATCTCCGCCTCGACCGACGTGTACTGCCCGGCGCGATGTCCGCCCCAGGGTGCGTTCGGCCGGAGCACGAAGGTCTTGGTATCTCGGGTCTCCTCGATGACCTCGACCACGCGGGCGCGGAGCTTGCCGAGGGAGCGAACCGGGTCTAGCTCGCCCATCCAGAACTCTGCCTGTCGGTCGAGGAACAACCGCTCGGCCACGGTGCTTCCCGCACTCCTCCAGACTGCTCCCATCTTTGACATCGAAACCATCGCCAACCTCCGGATTAGTAACTTACGCTGTAGTAACTTACTGCGCCGTATCATCGGGTCAATGTCTTTGTTTTGTAAGACCCTGCGAATATGGGCTAAGTGTCCGTGTCTTCTGGCGTATTTGTCGATAGCGTAACTTACGCATGCGTAGTACTGTGGTGGAATGGGAAGTAGAAGCCGCCGTCTACCAGCTTCGGAGCGTCGCGCTCAGCTCATCGAGGTCGGCCGCTCGGTGTTCGCCAAGCACGGCTACGAGGGCACCTCGGTGGAGGAGATCGCCAAGCGCGCGAAAGTCTCGAAGCCCATCGTCTACGAGCACTTTGGTGGCAAGGAGGGGCTCTACGCGGTCATCGTCGATCGCGAGATGGACTACGTGGAGCGCCGCATTAGCGAAGCCATCTCGTCCGGGTCGCCACGCGAGCGGGTCGAGCGCGCTTCACTCGCGTTCCTCAGCTACGTGAGGGACCATCCCGACGGCTTCGCGGTGCTTTCCCAGGACTCCCCGCTGAGCTCATCGCGCGGCACCATATCGAGCCTACTGAACGACTTGGCCGAGCGCGTCGGCGACGTGTTCGTCTCCGCGCTCGAGGAAGCCGGCTACGACACCAAAGCTGCTCCCATTTACGCCAACGCCCTCATCGG
>CAMYMX010000571.1 GCA_947259605.1 uncultured Polyangiaceae bacterium
GCTCCGTCCAGCGCATGTAAAGCTCCTTCGTGCTTGGGCCGGCCCCCACTGAAAATCCGGCGATGTCGAGCGACACGAATGGCTGACCGGCGAGGCCGAGATTGAGTAGCGCAGGCGTCACGGTTGGAAGGCCGTCGAGCGCCCCCCAGTCGGTTTGCTGATCGCCGACCCAATGAATCTGGGCTGCACCCTGGACACCAGTGAACCCCGAGCGGGCGATCATGACCCAGTCACCGCCAGGCCGGGCCTGCTCCAATGCGTCACGGTTGGCTTGATGCCAATCGACCGGAAAGCGGTTGCGCCGCTCGTCCGCATTGCTCCCGTCGGAGTGGACGGAATCGAATGGAATGTACTCACCAAAGTCGGCCATCCAGCCATCGACACCGTAGGTTTCGACGATGCTCGCAAGCGCTTCGCGGATAAAATCGGTCGTCTCGGGTTTGGAGAAATCAGGATGCGCATCCTGCTGCGGGAAGTTGGCGACGGCGAAATCGCTGTAGGTCTCTCCATCTCGCTTCTTCACGAGCAGCCCCATGTCGTTCATCAAGTCGAACCTCTCTTCGAATCGCGTTGGGTCGTCCTCTGGCCGCACGGTCTCTGGATCGACGATGAAGGGGTTCACGTACGTCAGGAACTTGTAGCCTTCTTCGTGCAAACCTGAGATCATCTCCGCGAAATCCGGATAACAGATCTCTTCTTCGCCACTGCAGATCTCCTTGGGCTCCCAGAGGTACTGAACGCCGAAGCCACCCTCCGGGTTTTGGCGAACACCGGTCCAATCTTGGACCCAGAGCGCGGAAGCAGGGATGTCCGCCGCCTCGAGCTGCGCCACTTCGGCCAGCACCGTATCCCGACCTCCCTGCGACCCGAGCCAGAGGTTGTAGGCCCAGGGCGGCGGTTGTGTCGGTCTCCCCACCAGATCACCGAGTTGCCGAATCACGTCGAGGGCTGTCGGTCCGTGAAACACGCGCCAGCTGACCGCCCCGCCGCCGATCACTTCGACCCAGGCGATGTCCGAATCGGTCGCACAGAGATCGACATTCACGCGGCGCCGGGTGTCGAACAGCGCTCCGAACCCTCGCGCATCGATGTAGTACGGCATTGGGAAGTACGTCGTATGCGAATCTCCAGCGTTGAGTAGACCACTACCGTCGCGACCATTGCCCTGATCGTTCACGAACAACGCGAAATTCTCCCCGCGCTGATCAGTTGCATTGTACTGCATCCCGAAGCCGTGGAACGTCGCGTCCTCGTCGCAGCGGATGCCCACGGCAATCGAGTCGACCGCGGAGCCAGCGAGTTCCAGCCGAAATTCACTGAATTCGCCATCGACGGCGACCGCGGACAAGGTTGCGGTGCGTGTGCGGTCAGCGTTGGCGTATGCCACGGTCGCGCCCTCGCCGCGATTCTCAATTGAGCGCACCGACAAGGGGTCGGTGACCTCATCGGTTCGGGTGAACGTGATGGCCCCGATGCCTCTCGGAGTGTCGATGAAGTTACGAGCCACCGGTCCGGTGGCGGCTAGAGCAAAGATTCTCTTGCCGCCGACGATGACTTCGACCGCTCCGTCTTCGGCGGCAACGATGCGGACGTTCCCGCCCGAGCTCTCAGAGCTGCTGCAAGAAGCGACCACCGTCGCGAACAGGAATCCCAACCCAATAAGCCAAAATCGCATCATGCAGTCGCTCCAATCTAAGTTTCGGCCCGATGATTCCCGGATTCGGCCTGGAGGGCAAGCGGAGGGGTTCGGGCCTCACTGAACGGAGGAGAGATCGATCCGTCCCCACTTGGGTTCCGTGAGGCTACCGACATAGAGCCAGTTCCCAACTTGCTCCGCACTGGTGGACTTCGCAAAGTTGGCTCCGTCAGCGTCCTGGAAATTACGGACGACATTACCCTCGCCATCGAGCCCCACGACGAACGGGTGGCGCCTCGGTTTCGGTTGTATCGCTTTGGGGACTCGATAGATCAGCTTGCGCAACCAGGGCTTTGGTCCCGCAGAGTCGAGCAATGCGTTGCGCGGCGCATACAGCGCCAGCCAGAACGTTCCGTCCGGGCCGGTCGAGATGCCATCGGGGAAACCCGGAAGGTTGTCGATAAACACTTCGACTTCGCCTGCACGCGGCCCGCGAACGAAAACCCGTTGAGTCCGATACCGCATCGTTTCATTCACCAGGACGTACGTATCGTCCGGCGAGACCGCAATACCGTTGGCGAAGGCGAGGCCGTCCAAGACGACGCTGCACGCGCCCGTCGAGCTGTCGTATTTGAGGAGGCGGCCAGTGGGCCTGCTCTCGAACGCGTCGTTCATGAAGTGATGGTGGTCCCACCTGACTGAGGCGTCGGAGAACCAAGCTACGTTCTGTGAATCGACGTCGACGTCGTCGGTGAAGCCGAACGGTTTAGAATCTGCTTCGGTGCACAGAACATCGATTGCGCCGTCTTGGTCGATCGAAAGCAAGCCCTTGACGGCATCTGCAACGATGAGCTTTCCGTCGTTGTCGAAGTCGAGGCCGAGCGGCCGCCCAGCCGTGTCGGCGAACAGCTGAGGATCGGAGCCATCGGACGCATAGCGAAGAACTCGCCCATCCTCGAGACCGACGTAGACGCGGCCTTCGGAGTCGACCGCGACGTCTTCTGGCCCGCGTCCGTTCGGCGTCGCGAATAGCTCCATGCCTTGCAGCACGCGGTTCTCCGCGAAGTCGCCTTCGAGCGCAGGCGCGGCCGGGGGTTCCCAGAAGATCGGATCAATGGGCACCGGCCAGAGGAAGAGATAGAGCAAGAGCACCAATAACGCGCCGCCCAGCCAGCCAGCCACCTTCTTTGCCATCATGCCTCCCAAAACCAGCGAAGACCTTGCACCCGACTCCCTGAGGCATCGAGCT
>CAMYMX010000572.1 GCA_947259605.1 uncultured Polyangiaceae bacterium
ACCGATGTGCGAGCCGTTGCCACCAATCGCAATTTTAATTCGACCGGGGAGCGAAAAAAAGTCCGCCTTTTGAGAATACTTTGGGTCTCCAAAACCGATAACCGGGTGTGAGCCAAAGAGACCCCTCCCATCACAAGACGACCCTCCCTCCGGAGGACGAATCCTATGCCTCGTTTCTCCGGCTCATCGATGAGATCGGCAGATGGCTTCGATCTGGGTACTCGGTGAAAGGGGTCTGGCTTGCCTGCAGACGCGGCACGCCCGCGTTTCACGGCTCTTATCAGAAGTTCTGGCGGTACTGCCGAAAGCACGATCTCAGTCTCCCCCGTGGCACACCCGCGACCGGGTCGCTGCGACCGCCCACCGAAACCAAACCCGCTCCCAACGCTCCACCCGCAGCATCCGGATCGCCCACGGTCTGGCCACGGCTGACGGGCAAGCCACGGGAATTCGTCCCCCGCACCGAGGATTAGAGATGAAAGAGTTTCACTGCATTCTGCAAACCAAAGGCGGCATCGGGAAGTCGGTCGCCGCGGCCTGGCTCGCCCAGTACCTGCTCAATCAGGGGAGGGCGATCCTCGCGATCGAGTGTGACCAATCCAACCGCACCCTCTCTCGGTATCAACGGCTACAGACCGAGCGGCTCGATCTGCTCGACAAGGACCAGCAGATCGATCGGCGGCGCTTCGATGCCCTGATGGAGCGCCTGGTCGATGACACCGAGCCGACCGTCATCATGGACAACGGACAAGCCTCGTTCGTCCCGCTCACCCAGTATCTGGTCGAGTGCGACGCGCTGTCGCTCCTCGAAGAGGCCGGACGGCAGTCCTACGTCCATTGCGTGGTCACCGGCGGGCAGCTCGGACCGTCGACCCTCAGCGGCCTCGAGCAGATCCTCGCCGCATTCGTAGACAGCGCGCACGTCGTCGTCTGGCGCAATGGCCACTTCGGTCCGATCGACGACGAGGCGTATCAAAAGATCGTGGAGGCGAGCGGCGCTGAGCTCCGGGAGCCCGTGCACCTCGATCGCTGGTCCAAGCCCTTCGAAGACGACGTTCAGGAGATGCTCCAACGCTTCCTCACCTTCGAAGAGGCCATCCACTCCCCGGACGTCGGGTTAATGACCCGGCAGCGCCTCACGATGGTGCAGCGGCGTCTCTTCGGCGAGATTCAGTTCGCCGTTTCGATGGAGCCCCTGGAGGCGGCCCATGCTTAGCGACCAAGACCGCCAGGAGCTCGTCGGCTTGGTGGCCAAGGAGTGCGGCACCGTGCTCGCCCCCGATGATCCGATCTTCGCCTCGGTCGTGATGAGCGAGCGCGTCCTCGAGCACGCGGCGAGCGCGGTCGCACAACACCTCGCCCGCCACCTCGAGACTTCGTTCGCGGCCCATGAGGCGAAGGTCGTCCGAAAAGTCGGAGACGCCGTCAATGCGGAGCTCCATCGTCTGATCGTCGCCGGAGGAAAAGCCCGGACCGAGCTTCGGCAAAACGGACGCCGATGGACCACGGCCCTCGCCCTCACCGCCATCTTGGGACTTCTTTCGCTGAGCGCCCTTCAGTGGGGAGCATGGCCATGAGCAGGGACCTCGGCTCCATTGTCAGCCACCAGCTTCGCGCACTCGGGAACAACGCGTTCGAGCTCGGCGTCCAAGGGCGCGGTACGGGGCGCATGCAGCTTCGGACCTACGGACCGGTGGCCATCCTCGACTCGCTCGATGCACTCCGAGCGAAGAACGCGACCCAGCACTTCATCCGGGTCCGCCCGAAATGGCCCCATCCCTTCGTCTTGGTCGACGACGTCAAGATCGGGCACGTCCAGGCCCTCGACGAGGCCGGGCTCTCGGCCTCGGTCGTCGTCGAAACCTCTCCCGGGAACTTCCAGGTCTGGTTGGACCTCGGCCGATGCACGAACCGGGATGCGACCACCGTGATCGCACGAACCCTCGCGAGGCTCCTCGATGCGGACCGGGGCGCCGCCAACTGGCGCCAGGCCGGCGCACTTGCGGGCTTTTTGAACTGCAAAACGAAGCACCAGCGAAGGGACGGAACCTACCCCACCGTCCAGCTTCATTGCGCGCGACAGCAGGTCTTCGCCCGGGCCGAAGAGCTCGTCGCCTCGGCCGAGCGGACGGTGGCCTCACGACGGAAACGCTGGGAGGAAATCGGGCGCCTCTACCCCCACGCGCGCTCGGGGAACGTGAAACCGATCGCCTCGTTTCATGGGCACCCGCGCTACGACGGCGATCTGCACCGCGCAGACCTTGGATGGGCCATTCATGCGCTCTCTCATGGTCTCGGGGCGGATGAGGTCGAGCGCACCATCCTGACGGCGCGCGATCTCAATCACAAGGGCTCTCGCCGTGAACAAGCGCGGTATGCCGCTCGAACGGTCCGGGCGGCTTACCGCAAGGGCTTGGGCCTCACCGACGAGCGCGCCCTCACGCCACGCCTCGAACAGGAAGGACCCGTGCGATGAGCCTCGAACACCCCGACGAACGCACGCGTCGAGAGCACAAGCTCCGGCGTGAGCTCGGCCCAGGTCTGGTCGGTTTAATGAACGAGCCCGATGTCCGCGAAGTCATGGTCAACCCCGATGGAGCCATCTTCGTCGACCGAGCCGCCGAGGGGCTCTCCAATAGCGGGCTCCGGGCGTGCCCCATGCAGCTCAAGGCGGCACTCGGCACGATGGCCGCGCTTCTCGACACCGTGATCACGAAAGACCAGCCCATCCTTCAAGGCGAGCTCCCGCTCTTTGGGGGACGGATCGAGGGCCTCCGAGCGCCCGTGGTCGAAGGCCCGAGCTTTTCTTTCCGAAAGAAGGCAAGCCGCGTCTTCACGCTCGGTGAGTACGAGGAATCGGGCCGCATCACCGCCCC
>CAMYMX010000573.1 GCA_947259605.1 uncultured Polyangiaceae bacterium
CGAATTCGTTGCGCGGGGGGGCGGCCGGGACGCAGAACATGCGTGTAGGGTTTGTGCCAAACGCATGAATGCGTCGGGAAACTGATGGCATACGGTGTGCAGGCAAACGGACTCGACATTACCAACGCCCGCAGTTGAGCACCGGGCTGAAAGAGAGGCTGGGCATGCAACGAATCATCTACATGGCGGCGAGCTTAGTGCTGGTAGTGGGGGTTTCCTCATGTGGGGAAGGCGGTAATCTGGGCGAGGGCGAACCCACGGGAACGCTCGCTGTCTCCTTAACCGAGGAGGCGGGCACGCCCGAAGAGCAGCTCGGAGAGTCCATCTTTTTCGATGAGAATCTCTCCATTGAGCAGAACCAGTCCTGCGCGAGCTGTCATGGGCCCGAGGTCGGTTGGACTGGACCGATCTCGGACATCAATGCAGCAGGCGCAGTCTACGAAGGCTCGATTGCCGATCGCTTCGGCAACCGCAAACCGCCCAGTGCCGCCTACGCCACCCTCAGCCCGATCTTCCATCTAGAGAAGAAGGGCTTGTTTGTCGGCGGCAACTTCTGGGACGGTCGCGCCACTGGCGAGAAGCTCGGGAATCCAGCCGCCGACCAGGCACAGGGGCCGTTCCTCAACCCGGTGGAGCAGGGACTGCCGGATAACGCCTGTGTGGTCTATCGAGTCTGTGATCCCGTCGTGCCGGCTGCCTACCCGGTCAGCTTCGAGCAGGTCTGGGGAGCCGGAACCTGCGATATCATCTGGCCTGCCGACATTGACCAGTCATGCGCCACCGAAGGCTCGACCGTGAGCCTCTCCGATGCAGATAGGGCGAGGGTCAATGCTGATTACGATCTCATCGCCTTGTCTATCGAGACCTATGAAGCTTCATCGGAGGTGAACGCGTTCACGTCCAAGTACGATGCCTTCCTCGCGAAAGCGGTCGACTTTACCAAAGAGGAGAAGAAGGGCCTCAACCTCTTTAGAGGAAAAGGCAAGTGCTCCAAATGTCATGTGCTCGGCCAGGGTCCGAACGATCCGCCGTTGTTCACCGACTTCACCTTCGACAACCTCGGTGTCCCGAGGAACCCCGACAATCCTTGGTACACACAGTCGGCTTTCAACCCAGATGGATTTGACTGGGTCGACAAAGGGCTCGGCGGATTCCTAGCAACGCGGCTCGACTACGCAGCCTATGCGGACGAAAACCTGGGCAAGCAAAAAGTCCCGACCCTGCGGAATGTGGACAAGCGTCCCTCGCCTGATTTCACAAAGGCGTACACGCACAACGGCTACTTCAAGTCGCTATGGCAGGTCGTTCACTTCTACAACACGCGGGACGTCAAACCGACCTGTGCCGATCCTTTCACCACGGTAGAAGATGCGCTTGCCCGGGATTGCTGGCCGGAGCCCGAGGTGCATGAGAACGTCAACACGAGTGAGCTCGGTGACCTCAAGCTCAGCACAGAGGAAGAAGAAGCCCTCGTCACCTTCATGAAGACGCTTTCGGACGGGTTTGAGATAGCCGCGCCATAATCAGCCTCCGTAGCCCCTCCCAATCTGTGAGAAAGCCCACCACTTGGTTCCAACTAGGAGTGATCAGGGACGCCCCGAACTCTACACCGAGGCCGCGACGCTTTCCTTGGTATCAAACCGCTGCCGACTGGAGCTCGGCGTCCGCGTCGGGCAATACGCGAAGTGTTCGCCTGATTGGCCGAGTTGGCTGAGCAGCCGGGCGCGAACCTCGGCTAGGCGGGCTCGGTGAGCCTTTGGCTCGCATCGCGGCGGAAGGCAGTGCGAATTTGATTGCTGTACACCTCGGCGAGGTTCGCGGCGATCGTCCCAACGCGGCTCATCGATTGGTCGGGCTCGAGGCCCTCGCCCATGCGCTCGAGCTGGCGCCGATACCACGCGGTTTGAAGCATGTCGTCCAGCAAGCGGACGCCGACCTTGACGTCGACAGGTTTCGCGCCGGTGACGTTGCCCGAAAGGATTTGCTTCGGAAGGTCCGGTTCCAACGCGATGGGTCGGGCCAGCCCGATGATATCGACGGCACCTGATTCAATCGCCTCGACCATCGCGCTCGCGCTGCGAAGACCACCAGTCAGCATGAGCGGGAGCTCGACCACTTCGCGCATGCGCTCGGCGTACTCGAGAAAGAAGGCCTCTCGCGCCCGCGTGCTCGCGCGCTCCACAGCGTCCGAGCCGACCATGGCCGGCCGCTCGTAGTTGCCGCCCGAAATCTCGAGGTAGTCTATCCCTTCCGCGTCGAGCGCTTGAGCGACGTCCATCGACTCTTCGAGGGTAAAACCACCCCGTTGAAAGTCGGCGGAGTTGAGCTTGACCGCAACGCCGAAACCCGTGCCGGTGGCGGAGAGCGAGGCTCGCACGATCTCCAAGAGGAAGCGCATGCGATTCTGAGGCGTGCCGCCCCACTGGTCCTCGCGCACGTTCGACAGCGGCGACAGGAACTGGCTGATGAGATAGCCGTGTGCGGCGTGGATCTGCACCCCTGCGAAACCTGCAGCCTCCGCTTGGACCGCCGCGTTCGCAAACCGTTCGATCAGGAGACGAATCTCCGCATCTTCCAAAGCGCGGGGCGCCGAGAACAGCCCTGCCATGCCTCGGAGCGGGACCTCCGATGGGCCGACCGGATTCCATGTGACCATGCGAGCGGTCTGACGCCCCGCGTGCCCAACCTGCATCCACAGCTTGGACCCGTGGGCTTGTGCGGCATCCGCCCACCGCTGGAGGCCTTCGAGGTGCCGCGCATCCGTGATGACGACGTTGTGGGGTTCGGTGCGGCCGCCGAGGTCGGTGATCACGTTGCCGGTGATCAGCATCCCGGCTCCGCCCCTCCCCAAACGCTCG
>CAMYMX010000574.1 GCA_947259605.1 uncultured Polyangiaceae bacterium
CGACGACAAGCGGAATCCACTCTCGATGGGCACGCGCGATCGCTAGATTCCCGAGGTAGATCACCGACTGCACCGAGCCGGGTCGATCGACGACCAAGATGTGTCGATCGGTAGGTCGCGGCGGCTCAGTGTACGTCGGTACTGCCCGTTTGCCCGCCTTCCAAGAGCCTAGCGTCTTTCGCGCCGCCTCCTCGACCCGGTCGGGGTCGACATCGCCTGCAACCACCAAGAACGCGTTCTTGCCCACGAAGTGCTCGCGATGCCAGCGCGCCAGGTCCTGGCGCCGCACCCTCTCGACTGCGACGGGGTTGGTGTCGACCGTTCCGTAAGGATGCTTCCCATAGAGCTGTCGGTAAAATGTGCGGCGCGCGATGTAACTCGGTTCCCGTTCGGAGAGCGCCAAGCGATCGAGCTCACGACGCTTGAGCTTTGCGAGCTCGTCGGCGCTGAAAGCGGGCATGCCCGCGACCTCCGCCAAGATGCCCATGACCCGATCGAACTGCCCGGTGAGCGCACGGACGCCGACATAGGTGTTCTCTTCATCCGAGCTGGCCCAGAGGTCGGCTCCCAGAAACTCGATCTCCTCGGCGACTTTTGCGCCCGAGCGCTTTGTCGTGCCTTCCTTGAGCATCTGGGCGACCAGGCCTGACAGCCCCGGGAGCTTTGCCGGGTCCGATTCGGCGCCGCTTCGGACGACCAGCGTCGCATACACGACCGGAAGTTGGTCGGCGACGATGGTGTTCACCTGCAGGCCATTGCTCAGCTCGGCGACGTGAATCGTCGGAAGCGACAGGTCCTTGGCCTCGGTCGGCGCCGGCGGAGACTGGCGCACGGGCTGCGCTTCGGCGTTTGCATCCTTGGCGGACTGAGGTTCAGCGCCGCCGCTCCCCTTGGCACCACCGCACGCTGCCAAGAGCAGCACAGCGCCCAATCCGACGACGGCAAAACGGAATCGATGCCAGGTCATCATTTCTCCTCAGAATCGGGGGCTGCGCCAGGCTGGACGTTGAGTACCGTCCGTTGGCTCGCTCCGAAATAGGTGCCCGCCACGCGCTTGACGTCCTCGGCGGACACGGCGAGGTAGTAGTCGAGCTCCAACTTGAGCAGGTTCGCGTCGCCCCAGTAGAGCTCGTACTCGGCGAGACGCTGCGAGCGCGACATATTCGACTGGAGACCGAAGACGAACGCTGCGCGAATTCGGTTTTTGGCCTTTTCGAGCTCGCGATCCGTCACGCCTTTATCGGCGATGGCCGCGAGCTCCGCCAATATCGAATTTTGCGCTTCTTTGGGCGCGCGCCCGCTCGCCATCACCGCCCAAGCCGAAAACAGATCGGGACCGCGCCGGTCATCGGTCCCGATGGCGATGTCCTGACAGATCTCTTTCTCCTTCACGAGCGATTGATAGAGCCGGCTCGATTCGCCATCGCCGAGCACCAGAGCGAGGATCTCGAGCGCATAGTGATCGGGAGATCGGTCTGACGGGATGTGGTACGCAAAATGGAACGCAGGAAGGGTCGCGTTGGCGTCGTACATCGTCTCGGTACGCTCCGCGTTCTGCACCGGCGGCGCCGGCTCCACGAACGCTGGTGTCTCACGCGCCGGAATCTCGCCGAAATAAGTCTTGACGAGCTGCATCGCCGCCTCGGGGCTGAAGTCGCCGCTGATGCTCAGGACCGCATTGTTGGGCGCGTAGTACGTATCGAAGAACTTCTGGACGGCTTCGAGCGGCGCATCGATCAAGTCCTGCATGTCGCCGATGGTTGAGTGCGCGTAGGGCCAGTAGTCGCCGTACGCCAGCTCGTTGATGCGAAGCATGCTCGGGATGTAAGGCTGGTTGTCGATTCGCTGGCGGCGCTCTTCCATGACGGTCATCCGCTGGTTCTCGAAGTTCTCCTGCGTGATCGCTAGGGACCGCATTCGGTCCGCTTCGAGCCAGAGCCCGAGCGCTAGCTCGTTCGAGGGCAGGGTCTCGTAGTAATTGGTACGGTCGTTGCTCGTGGTCCCGTTCGCGCTGCCGCCGCGGTTGATGATTAGGCTGAAGTGCTCGCCCTTGCCGACGTTGGCTGAGCCCTGGAACATCATGTGCTCGAACAGATGCGCGAAGCCCGAGCGCCCCTTGGCTTCGTTTCGTGAGCCGACGTCGTAGTAGACCGAAATCGCCACCGTCGGGACCGTATGGTCCTGGTTCATGACTACGCGCAGCCCGTTTTCGAGCGACGCACGGCTGATCTGCAAATTCGAAAGCGCGACCGCATTCTGTTCTGCGGCCGCGTCAGTTCCTACGGAGAGGGCCGCGGCGGCGACCAGCACCCCCCATGCTGTACCCATCAGTGTCCGGTTCATCTGACTCCCATCAACACGAGAAACGCGGAAACGCTTCCCGGGTCGCTACCACATTCACCCCCGAGGGCAATGCGGTTGACCGCGGTCCGGCATTTGCGACACTCCCCGACCCGCATGACCGCCGCAGTCTTATCGATTGGCACCGAGCTCACCCGCGGTGAGTTGGTGAATACAAACGCCGCGTGGCTCGGCGAAGAGCTGACGAAGCTTGGCTTCGAAGTCGTCGAGCACGCGACCGTCGACGATCAGCTCGAGCGAATCGTGACGCTCATTCGACGCTTTGCGGAGACGAACAGGGTCGTTGTCGTGACCGGCGGGCTCGGGCCGACATCGGATGATCTCACCACTGCGGCGGCAGCCTCGGCCGCAGGTGTCGAGCTTCGCCGTGACGCAGGCGTCGTCGAAGGGATTCGGCAGAAGTTCAAAGCGTTCGGTCGCGTGATGCCCGAATCAAACGCGAAGCAGGGCGACTTTCCCGAGGGCGCGCAGGTCCTGCCAAACCCCGTGGGCACCGC
>CAMYMX010000575.1 GCA_947259605.1 uncultured Polyangiaceae bacterium
TCTTGGCGGATTCCGCGATGAGCACCGCCTCGGTCGCGGCGGGTGCAGCGGCGCCGGAGTATCAAGACTTGATCGTCGGCGGGCTCGGCGTGGGCGCTCAGTTCGGCGTGCTCTTGCCGTTCAGCCGAAAACACGAGAGCGAAGCCGACGAAGTAGGACAGATTTTCATGGCCCGCGCGGGTTTCTACCCGGCGGAGGCGATCACGCTCTGGCAAGCCATGGCCAAGGCGGGCGGCCCGGGGCCGGCTCAATGGCAGTCGACGCACCCCGCGGACGAAACCCGCATTCAGCGTCTCCGCGCCAACCTTCCCAAAGCCATGAAGGAATACGAAAAAGCGCGCGCCGCCGGGAAGAACCCCAAGTGCAAGCGGCCTCCCGACGAGTGGATCAATCCCGAAGCGCTTCCGTAGCGCTCAGGCGTTCGCCTGGACGAAGCGCGCGACGGCTTCGCCGATCTCCGTCGGTGAATCTTCTTGAATGAAGTGGAGCCCCTTCACCGTGATCTCTTCTTGATTGGGGAGTTGGCGCGCGAACTCGCGCTGTGGACCGATCAGAATGATGCCCGGGTCAGCGTTGATGAAGAGCTTTGGCGGTGAATCGCTCGACTGAAGCCATCTGGAATAGGCGTCGACGATGTCGTGGACGTCTTTGGGGTCTCCGCCGATCGGAATCTGGCGCGGCCAGGTCAGGGTGGGGCGACGCGACTCCCCCGGCTCGGTGAACCGTGCGCGGTAACGGTCCATTTCTGCGTCACTGAGCGTGCGCATGATCGACGAAGGGAGGATGCGTTCGATGAAGACGTTCTTCTGCAGGATGATCTCTTCACCGGCTGGAGATCGGATCGCTTGGAAGATCTTTCGGGCGGCTTCCGCCCAATCATCCCAGCTTTCGAGCGGACGGACGATCGCTTCCATGTAGGCGATGCCCTGGACCTGATTTGCGTGCCGGTGCGCCCAGTGGAAACCAAGCCCCGACCCCCAGTCATGAATCACCAGAAAGATCGGTTGGTCGCCGACCACCGCGTCGAACCAGGCATCGAGGTAGCGGCGGTGATCGACGAAGCGATACCCGCTCGTGCTTTCACCCGAGTCGCCCATGCCGACGAGATCGGGGGCGAGACAGCGTGCGACCGGAGCAACCTCTTTGATTACGTTGCGCCACAAGTACGACGAGGTTGGGTTCCCGTGCAGGAACACCGCGATGGGGCCGTCGCCGCCGGTGTCCACGTAGGACATCTCGCTGTCTTCGACGGCGACGCGTTTTCTCGGGTGCGGGTCCTCGGCTGAGATGGCGCTCATGGTGTATAGTCCGCCGAATGACCCAACCCCGCAAATGGAGTCCGCCGAAGAGCGATTTCCTGGTTCCGTTCGACGGCAGCTTTCGAATCGCCGAAGCACCGACGGCACCCGCAGGGAAGGTCGACAAGGATGCCGTGAAGTCCGAGCGCCGCGAGCACACGGCCGACATCTACGAGCTGCAGCGCAAGCTCTATGCCGACAATCGATACGCCGCACTCTTCGTGTTCCAGGCGATGGATGCCGGAGGGAAGGACGGCACGATTCGGAACGTCTTCACCGGCGTGAATCCGGCTGGTTTTCAGGTCTCGTCGTTCAAGGCGCCTTCGGACGAGGAGCTCGATCACGATTTCCTTTGGCGGGTTGCGGAGCGTTTGCCCGAGCGCGGTCGGATCGGCGTCTTCAACCGCAGCCACTACGAAGAAGTGTTGGTGGTTCGTGTGCATCCGGAGTTCCTGCAGGGTCAGCGCTTGCCCAAGCTGAACCTCGAGACGCTTTGGAGTGAGCGCTATGCATCGATTCGGAGCTTCGAGAAGCACCTTGCCGAAAACGGCACCATCATCGTGAAGTTCTTTTTGAATGTTTCGCTGAAGGAGCAGAAGAGCCGCCTGCTTCGCCGAATTGAAAAGCCCAGCAGGAATTGGAAGTTCAACCCTGGCGACGTCAAAGAGCGGGAGCGCTGGCCGGACTACATGCGCGCGTTTGAAGATGCGCTCAACGAAACCTCGCGTCCCTGGGCGCCCTGGTATGCGATTCCCGCGGACAACAAACCCTACATGCGGCTCCAAGTCGCCCGCATCGTCCGAGAGACGCTTCAGAATCTGGGCGTCGACTTTCCCAAAATCGACGAAGCCGCTCGGCTCGCTCTGATCGAGTGCCGAGAATCGCTCGAACGTTCATGACTGCGGCCCCTCCGGTTGTGTTGACCGTGGCTGGTTCCGATCCCTCGGGTGGCGCCGGACTGCAGGCGGACCTCAAGACCATTCATCAGCACGGCGCATACGGCGCAGCGGTGCCGACCCTGATCACTGTGCAGGACAGCCTCGAGGTCGGGCGGGTCGAGCTGCTCCCCGCGGACCTCGTGCGTGAGCAGCTTTCGGCCGTGCTGTCCGATCTCGAGCCGGCCGCGGCGAAGGCCGGGGCGCTCGGCTCTCCGGAGGTGGCTCGCGTCTTGGGGTCCATCATGGAGGAGACACGATTCGGCTGGGTGGTCGACCCCGTCTGGCTTCCGAGCCGGGGAGCGCCCCTGTCCAAGGGAGACATGGTCGCGGCCTACAAAGACGCCATCATTCCATACGCCGAGCTGGTCACCCCAAATGCGAACGAGGCAGGCTTGCTGGCGGAGATGCCTGTGCGGAGCCTCGACGACGCCCAAAAAGCGATCGAGCGGATCGCCGCGCTTGGCGCTGCCGCGGTCTTGATCAAGGGCGGTCACCTCGAGGGCGCGGACCGAGGCACCGATTTGCTGCTACACGATGGGAAGCTCAGCGTGCTGAGGGCTGCTGCGTTTGTCCCTGGGCGATTCCACGGCACCGGTTGCGCGCTCTCTGCGGCCATCGCG
>CAMYMX010000576.1 GCA_947259605.1 uncultured Polyangiaceae bacterium
CCCCCCCCGCGAGCGAAGTCGTTTCAACCACTTGCAGACCCAACCGCGAAAACGCGGGTTTCGCTGATGCTGACGCGCTACTCGACCTCGACCGAGCCTACGTCGCAGGCGCTGCCTACGGGCCGGTTGACCAAGCGCTGATCCTGCAACGGCTCAGCGAGCGAGAGGCTACAGTCCTCTGAGAGCATGCCATCGATGGCGGCGCTTCCTTGGCCAGGCAGGTGCGTTTCCGTAAACCCACCGTTGTCCGAGAGCGGCCCGAGGTTGACGGCGTTCGGTTCAAGGCTGACCTGGTCGTTCGGGTCGGTGAACCCGCAGGTGTCGCCCGGGCTTTCGATGTTGCTTCCATTCGACACCCAGGAGGTCGTCCCGGGACCGTTTGCGCACGCGCCTTCGACGATTGTGCCCACGAACCGAAGCTCCGGGGATTCGCCGGTCGCCCAAATTGCATCGCCTTCGGCGGCGGCGTTGGAGGTCATCGTCGTGTTGGCAAGGGTGAGGGTCGAAGGACCTTCTCGAGTGCCCGCCATCGCAATGCCGCCCCCGGCGTCAGCGGTATTTCCCGACAAGGTGCTGTTCGTGATTCGCTGCCAGAGGCCCGCCGTGTAGATGCCGCCCCCGCGTTCCGCCATGTTGCCGGACACGGTGCTCGACAGCAGTCTGAGCAATCCAATGTTCGACACTGGCCCGTCGGGATTGTGCGGGTCGGCATTGTAGATACCGCCACCTTCGACCGCCCTGTTCCCGGAAATAGTAGTCCAACCAAGCCACAGGTCGCCGGTGTTCCAAATGCCACCCCCACGCTCGGCCTGATTGTCGGTGATCACGCTGCCTTGGATCGCGAGGTCTCCGGCATTGTTGATGCCGCCTCCGCCCAGTGCAGCCGAGGCGACGTTGCCTGAAACGGTCGTGCTGAAGATGTTCCCGCGCACGCTGGAGAGGAACATGCCGCCTCCGTTGTTGCGGGAGATCGTACTGTCCTCGATGCTCAGAGATAGGCCCGAATGCTTGATGGCCCAACCGCCATCGTTGTCAGCGATAGTGCTGGCCTCTATCGCCAGGTCGCCTAAGGCATCGATGGCGCTTCCTGTTGGGCCTTGGTTGTTCCTGATCGTGCAGCCCACGATGGTCAGGTCGGCCGCGCTCAGTATTCCGCCGCCCCCCGCTTCCGGCAGCGCAGCGAATCCTCCGGTGATGGTCATGTCGTGGAGCTCGACCCTGATAGCGTCCGGCGGCACGACGCCAAGCTGCCCGATGATGAACACCCTATGATCTCCGGCGCCATCGATCGTGAGCTCGCCTTCGCCGTCGAGGATCACGTCATCGTCGATCTGGATAGAAGCGTCGGTCACGACAGTGGTGGGCCCATCACACAAGAATGTGTTCGGCCCGCCGCCGGCTTCGACCGCGGCGCGGATTCCGTCCTCCGTGCAGGGGAACGTGGAATCATCGCCGCCGCTTCCGCCAGTGCCGCCGCTGCCAGGGGCGCCCGCTTCGCCGCATCCGAGGATGCTGGTCGCCACCAAAGCCGAGACCCAAAGTTCATGTCGCACGATATCCAGCTTCCTTTCGATGGTGATCCTACTCAGAAACGCTTGGCACCAACAAGACTATTCCCTGCGTTGCAGAGCTCAAGACTTCCGTAGCCTCGCCATCCCGGCGAACAGCGCCAGCACATCAGCAGGGTCTCTGTCGCCCTCAAAGTCGCGGTAGAGGGTGTGCACGTTGACGTAGATGCGTTCCGGGTCGAGCCAGCCTTTGAACTCATCGAGGACTCTCTTAGCCCATCGACCCCATGCTGAGAGCCGAATTGCGCGGTACTAGGTGTTTATGTCGAGTTCTTCGGAGACCAAAGAGGGCACGTAAGCTAGCCATCCCGACCTAGAGCCTCGTCGCCTCACCAGCCCCTATCTAGAGAAGATCTGACCCAGGTTGAGCAGAAAGTAAGATTGTCACACAACCTGTTGGCCTGGGTGACCGATAAGAGCGGCCCTCGATTCGAGGAGACCTCTTGCAAAGACAAGAACCGGCTGAAGCCGGGCAATGATGGTGACCCCAACGATGCGAAGTTGGAACGAATTGTCCGCTTTCATTGAAGAGTGGGACAGGCTTCGGATGTCAGCATGATGAGCTTCGACGACGGCAATTCATGCACAGCTGCGTGTGCTGCGGAGGGCTAAGCCGGTTGCCGCGCTCGTCGCGGCTCACATCTCGCGACGGACGACGTTTTGAGGAACGACAGGTCCTCCGGACTTCGAGGAGAGCCCTTTTCGCTTCGCTACAGACCTTGGCGGCCGTTTTCTGGAAGCCCCGTGCCTGAAGTGGTGTTGTTCGATTGTGGCCCCACGTTCCACGGCGACGCCAGGACGGATGCGCCCTATCCGATACCTAGTGCTTTCGGTCTTGCTGTTGGCGCTCAGCGCGTTAGCCCTCGTCTTCGTTCAGGTCTACCCTGTCTCCTCCGGACCGCCGAGCACGTTCGCCGCCGCACTGCCCAGCCTCTCCGAGTTTGCGGTTCTTGGGCATGTTGCGTTCTCGGCTGCCATCGCCGCGGTTTCGTTGATTGCCCTGGCTATCGCGTTGAAGCGAAGAAGCATGGCGGTTGCGCCGCTGTCCGCGATGCTGGGCCTGGCGTGCTTGAGCGTCGCTGCCGTACCGGCCTCGGCGCGCATCTCGTGGTTGGCGCGTCGGGCCAGCGTGCGCAACCTCGCCGAACATACCGTCCCTCTGGTTGGCGCGGTTGACCACTTCGTCCAGGAAGAGGGCGATCCCCCAACTGCACTGGAAGAACTCGTTCCCCACTATCTCTCCACTGTCCCCGACACCGGACTTAGGGGTTGTCCGCGCTTCGTG
>CAMYMX010000577.1 GCA_947259605.1 uncultured Polyangiaceae bacterium
TGAAGGAGCCAGCGCGTGTTGTTCTCGTCGCTCGCGGTGTTGAAGTCCCAGGCGATCTGGATCTCATCGCGGGACCAGCCCTTGGCCTCGATTTTCTCGAAGATGTCTTCGTAGAGCGCCCTGCGCGCTTCGACCGACGCGTCTTCGCTCGCGGTTCCGTCGCGAAGCGCTGCAAACGCTTCGGACGGCGCGACCACGGCGCCCTCTGGATCGGTCACGTTGCGGAATGCCACGATGTAGCGGGCGTTGTCCCGCAGACGCACGACCGGTCGAAGCATCGAGGACGACTCTTCTGGCTTGGCTCCCGGAAGTTGCAGGGCCTGCGTGTCGATTTGGGCAAAGTGGGGAACCAGGTCACCTGTCTCCGCGTCCAGCAAGAGAGTCGGGGAAGAGGCTGACAAGGATTGATCGATGTCGGTGACACCGCCGAACACCGCGTCGGTCGCCCGGGGCAGGTAGGTCAGAATCGGCGAGCCGGCCGAGAAGCCGTCGCTGTAGTCCCAGGGTGTGGAGTCGTTGTTGCGAAGGAACTCATCGCCGAACGAAACGCGTCGCCCGCTCGCGGTGCTGCTGTCTTCGACGGTGTAGACGTTCGATGGAAACGGGTAGCCGCAGAACTCGGGAACCAGCGGGTCGCAGTCGAGCAGTGGGTACGCGGCCGCGATGCCGCCTGCGCCACCTGCGCCGCCCGTCCCGCCGCTGCCGTTTGCGTCGTTGGTGCCGGATTCGCTGCAGGCCGAGATCAAGAGCGCCGATACGAAAATAAGCCAAGTGCGATTCATAGGTCCTCCGGCGCCGAGGCTAGTTGCTGGCGGCGGCCGACTCAAGTGCAGAGCTTGCTGTCCTAAAGGCGTAAAGGATTGCCCCGGTTCGGAGCGGAGACTAGAACCGCTTAGATGAGCCCGAGGAAATGGATGTACGTCTTGCGGGGCAACGGGGAGAGCCATGCGGCCTGGGCCACGCGCATGCGCCAGGATCTAGGCCAACGCCTCTTGGCGCTCGGGCCCTCGAAGCTGCAGCTCACCGTGACGGAGGCGCCGCCGCCGAAGTTGAGCTTGTTTCCATTCAAGGATCAGCCGATCGCGATCTTTAACGTCTACGGCGACTCAGACGACCCGTCCCGGTTTACCGATGTGCTGCGAGACGCGGCGACCTCGGTTTCGGGATACGCGGTCGAAGAGGCCTATCCGGTCAACTACGACAAATCCTGGCCTGACGGCGAGCCGACGCCGTCGCCGATCCTTCTCACGATGCTCCAGAAGAAAGCGGGCGTCTCCACCAAGGAGTTCATCGAGCGTTGGCACGATGGGCACACGCCCCTCTCGCTGCAAATCCACCCGCTGTGGTACTACCAGCGCAATGTGATTTGCGAGCCGTTGATCGAAGGGTCGGAGCACTCCGACGGGATCGTCCTCGAGGCCTGCCGGACGCGCGGCGACCTCTTGAACCCCACTCGTTTTTTCGGGGGAGGGCTCAAGATGGTGCCCAACATGCTGCGCGTCGCAAAAGACATCAGCGGCTTCCTCGACATGAAGAACACTGAAACCTTTTATGCGACCGAGTATCACCTCCGGAGTTGACCCTTGAGCGTTCGATACGAGCTTCGTGATCGCATTGCCGTCGTAACGATCGATCGACCCGAGGTGCGCAACGCGGTTGACGTACCGACCGCGCAAGCGCTTGCCACCGCGTTTCGGCGCTTCGATGAGGATGAGCAGGCGCTGGTTGCCGTCTTGACGGGAGCCGGGGGGACGTTTTGCGCCGGCGCCGACCTCAAAGCCGTCGCCGCGGGCGAGCAGCGAGACTTCTCCCCGGACGCGGACGGGCCGATGGGCCCGACTCGGCTGCGCATCGGCAAGCCGGTCATTGCAGCGATCGAAGGCCACGCGGTGGCCGGCGGGCTCGAGCTTGCGCTCTGGTGTGACCTGCGCGTCGTCGCCGAAGACGGGGTGTTTGGCGTGTTCTGTCGCCGTTTCGGGGTGCCTCTCATCGACCTCGGCACGATTCGCTTGCCGCGCCTCATCGGCCACAGCCGCGCGATGGACCTGATCCTGACCGGCCGGCCCGTGCCCGCCAAAGAGGCCGCTTTGATGGGGCTCGCCAATCGAGTCGCGCCCAGCGGAAAGGCGCTGGACACCGCCATCGAGCTTGCGAATGAAATCGCGCGACACCCGCAGCGCTGCATGCGCAGCGACCGCCGCTCCGCCATCGAGCAGTGGGGGATGCCCGAAGACCAAGCGATGCGGAACGAGCTAGAGCTCGGCATCGAAACGATCGAGAGCGGCGAAACGGTCGCCGGCGCCACCCGCTTCCAAGAAGGCGAAGGCCGCCACGGCGCCGTCAACGACCCCGACAAATAAAGGGGACAGTCCCCTTTTTCGCATTCCGCCGTGGTACGGTGAGGCGTGTGTGACTCCGTGGTCGTCGTGCCTGAAATCGGGCCCGTCTGGTTTGCCAAGAACAGCGACAGGGAACCGACGGAGGCCCAGTTTCTCGAATGTCACGACGGCACCGTCCCGGACGACGCGCCCGACGGCCTGCCCGACACATCGAGCAATGCACGGCTCTTGGTGAGCCGGCCTGCGTGGATGTGGGGTTGCGAGATGGGGGTCAACCATCAGGGCGTTGCGATCGGGAACGAGGCGGTGTTCACACGCTTGCCCGTCCCCAAAGCCGGGTACACCGGGATGGACTTCCAGCGCGTCGCGCTCACGACCTGCCGAACCGCCGACGATGCCCTCGAGCAGCTCATCGAGCTCACCGAGCACTTCACCCAAGGCGGCCCGATGGGACACCGACATCGGTCGTTCCGCTATCACAGCTCGTTCATCGTGGCGGATCCTTCGAGTG
>CAMYMX010000578.1 GCA_947259605.1 uncultured Polyangiaceae bacterium
AGCTGCACGAATCCGGCCCCCGAGGACCTCAACGTGACGTTCTTCGTGGGTGAGTTCGCAGCGGGCTTTTCGTTTCGCGCTCATGAGAAGTTCATCCTCGGCCTCGCTCTTCGTCTGCCCTTCTCGAAGCAGACCGCCGACCTCTATCAGAACGTGGCAGCAGCCCTTCCCGGCTACACGCCCGGCCAGCCAAACTACGGGCGCGTTAAGAACGACCTCGGCGGTGTGGGGTTTCCGTCCTTGCGATTCGGCTTCACGATCAAACCGCATCGGAAGGTCCGGATCAGCGCAATGTACCGCATGTACTCGAAGATCAAACTGACTGGCACCACCGAGACCGAGCTGATTCCTGGTCAAGTTCTCACCTCGTCGGCGGACTGGTTCATTCCACACGCGGTGGCGTTCGGCGTCTCCTATCAGGCGAACAGTCACCTGCTCCTCGCTTTCGAGGGCCGGCTTCAGTTCCACGGCGCCGACAAGTCCGGAAACAAGAACCAAACGGTGGTCGCCGAGCTGAACGGCACCGTGTTGAGCACCATCGTGGTGCCTTTCGGCTGGAAGAATACTTGGAGCGCCAAGGTCGGCTTCGAGTACCGATTCACCAAGGACCTGCTCGCTCTTCGCCTGGGTGCCAACATCGCGGAATCCGCGGCGACGGGGGCGTTTGCTCAGTACTTCACGCCTCCCCCCGGGCTGAGCGGCAATATCTCCGGGGGCCTTGGTTTCTATTGGGACGACCGGAACGACCCGAGCATCAAGGACAAGTACCGACTCGACCTCGCGGGCGTCTTTGCGTTTACGACGGGCAACATCAGCAACGAGTACATTGGAACGTCACAGCCGGTCCCGGGCACGAGCGAGACAGTGAACGTCTGCACGGATGAACAAGTCGTCCGTACGGGCTGCCCTGGCGACTACAAGGTGCTCACCTACTGGGCATCCTTTTCGTTTACTCTGCAGTACTAGGCGGTTCGATTTCGACACCCAGGATCGGCGCGTAGAGCGAACGGTCGCCGCGCTTCCACCAGTTGCGTGTGGCTTTGCGTTCGTTGGAGTCGGTGAGCTCGTAGCGATAGATGACGGCGCGTATCTGCTTTGGCGGCCCTTCTTCAAACGGATTCTGGTCGAGGAGCCGAAGGACGGTCGGCTCGCCCCGCAATAACCGCCGCATCAAGTTGCTGATCCAGACGTTTCGGCGATAGTCGCCAAGCGCCGCGAACCACATTTGCCAGTCGAGCCGAGGTTGGTGCGGACTGTTCCAGACCGGCGCTCTGTCGAGCGGGCCCGGCTTGTAGCGGAACCGATAAGGCTTCCAGATCTGACCGTCGACGGTGCCTTCGATTTCGATTTCCGGACGCTCGGTCGTCATCACGGCAAACAGGCCGTAGTTGTTGAAGGTGCTAAACGGGTAGATCGGCCCTAACCAACGGGGTGCGCCCCGGCCGAACGTGCCGGACGCGAAGATCGCACCGGACAGCAGGATCACGAGCGCGGGCGCGACACCCGGCCAAGCGTTCCACTTCGTCTTACGGTCGCGCACGGCGCTGACATCGAATCTGCCTCGAGCAAAGCGCGCGAGGAGTCGATCGTCGAGGAGCGGAATGCAGAGCGCAATCGTACACAGGTTGAAGAACCCGTAGTTGCCGGTGAGCCCGATTAGAATCATCAGAGCAATGATCGTGGCGGCGGCGGTGCGGCGCGCCCAGGCCCAGGGCAAGAAGATAAGAACGGGCGCCCCGAGCTCGACTGCGAACATCAGGGCGCAGGAGAACGTCTGAAACCAGTTCGGGAGCAGGTTGGCGTACCATGCAAGCGCTGTCGGCAAAGGCTGCGTCCAGTAGTGGTAGCTGAGCGCGCTCAGGTCCGCCCAGGCGGCGTCACCACTAGCGAGCTTCACCCAAGCTGAACGGAACACGAGTCGAAACAGAAGCCACCAGAGCGCCCATCGTGCGATTGGATGCGCGTCAGGATGTCCGCGCGGCCGATCCCAGAAACGCAAGGGCACGAAGAAGAAGGCGGTGAATGAAACCTCGAGCAAGAGCACGTCCCATTGAAAAGACATGAACGGCCAGCCAAGGCTGACGAACGAGAGATAGGCGAACCAAGAAACCGCAAGAGCAAGCTTCGGCACGAAGCCGATGAGAACCGCGAGCGCAGCGATTGTTCCAACGACCCATACCGCGCCGATCATCGTGTCGCCGCTCCCCCACCAGAGCGCGCTCGGGTGCTGCCAGAAGCTATGCCCCGCGCGCTTCGCCTGTTCGACGAGCATCGAAGTCGGCATCACCCCGCTGGACCCAAAGAGCCCCTTCGCTTGGACGCCCAAAGACACGAAGGCAATCAAAAGCACGCCCCCAAGCAGACGCGCAAAAAGCCAGGAGGAAACGACATAGGTCTGACGCGTGTTCGCGAAGGTCACGATTGCCGTGCTTATCACAGCGGCGGTGTCAGTGTCAGCGACAAGTACAGCTACAGCTACAGCTACAGCTACAGCTACAGCTACAGCTACAGGAGCTCAGCACACTACGAGACCGGCTTGCGACGGGCGTGCTCGCGGCGTACCGGGACGCGGCGGAACGCGATGCGGGGGTTCGGCGGACGGGGCGGAGTCGAAGGGCTTGTGCTGCCGCGGGTGTTGGGGGGCGGGTCTTGGGTGGGTTGGCTGGTACGGTTTGTTTGCACCGCCCCGCCCACCCCCACCCGTAATCCTCCCTGGCGCGGCATGCGCTTCGCTTTGCCTTGCCGGCGCATTCGCGCCGGGCTTCGCCCTTCGGGCTCGCGCTGCCGCCTGCCGTTCGGGAACGTTGTTGGTCCCGTCTCCGT
>CAMYMX010000579.1 GCA_947259605.1 uncultured Polyangiaceae bacterium
GCCGTCATTGTCCTCCAAGCCGTCACCACCGACGGGCAGAAGGTCAACTTCGAGAACATCCCGCGCTACGCCGAAGCGTCGGGGATCCGAATCATCAAAGAAGACCCTTACGTACTTCTTGCGTCGCCGGCACCCAAAGGTGTCTTCCGCGACTTGCCGTGGAGCTCGTGGCGTCTCGACGAGCGCCTGAGACATTTTTGTGAGGTCGCGAACATCGTCGCACGCTTCCACGCGACCGAGGTTCCGGTGGGCACCCTGTCGCCCCAGTACATCGCGGTCGACGAGGAGCTGAAGCCATTCCTATTGGGCCCTCGCATCGCGCCCCGGAGCGGCCCGTACGTCGCGCCGGAAACGGCGAGTGACCGAGTCCTCGAAACCCGGTCCGACATCTATTCACTGGGACGGCTACTGTACTTCGTGGTCGCCGGTGAGCAGCCGCCGCGGGAAGCGAGAGACATCCCGAAGCTCGAAGAGCTGGGGAGCCACCCCGCGGGAGTCGTCCGAATCATTCGCAAAGCTACGTGCCGAGACCCCGACGCTCGGTACCAGTTCGTCGACGAGCTCCTGGCGGACCTCAGTCAATACCGGGAGTACCTGAGCGTCGGCGTGGAACACCCGGAGGTCGAGGATCGAAATACGGGCCTGCTGAGCGTCGTGCCGGATGCGCCGGCGGAACCGCCACCGAAGGCCGATCCCGAGACCGACCCCACCAAAACACCCACGCCATCTCGGCGAAAGAGCAGCGTATTCGTCGCCGATCCCATGCGAAAACAACGGCTGTTGCGCGGCGTGGGTTTGGCGGTCGGATTCGCAGGCCTTTTGTTTCTCGCCAACGAGTATCTAGGCAACTCGAGCGGGCTCAGGGCGATCAGTCCCGACGACGTTGGCGACCTCTCGAGCTTCATCCGCGAAGCGTCGATGTCGGAGTCCACGCCGCCAGTCCTCTTCGCTCAGGTGGAGGAGTCCTGGGAGCTTCTCTCCGAGGAACGCCGCCGCGAAGAAGCGGAGTCCGTATTCTCGACGGCAGAGAAGCGCTGGGGAGCCCGCGACGGATTCCTTCACCGAGGAGAGGCACTCGTCGCGCAGCACTGGGAAGACAAGATCATCGTCTATGGAGGCCTCCACGGAGAGGAGCGAAAATGAACGGAACGCAGAGAGCACCGCGCCGTACACGGCGAGCCGGCTACACCCTGATCGACGTCATGATCGTCACAGTGATCATCTCGGTCTTGGCAACTATGGCGGTCAATCGCTATCAGCTTTTCGTGGCACGGGCGAAGCGGCCAGAAGCGGTGATGGCCTTTCGAGCGCTCGCGGCCGCCCAGCGTGAACACTTAGTGACTCGGGGCAAGTACGCGGGCACCTTCGATGCCCTGGGCTTTCGGGTCGAAGGTGGCACCCGAATCTCCCCAACCGAGGTTCAGGGCCGTCGGTACAATTTCCGCCTGATCCAGGACGCCGGTCCCCGCTCCTGGTACTGCATTGCTTCCGGTGAGATCGACGGAGACCCCTTCAAGGACATCATCGGGGCGAGTAACCCTCGATAAATCGCCACCTCGGTAACATACCCCACTTGAGGACTGTAAATTTTATCCTATACTGGAATTCGAAAGAGGTGCTGAAAATGAAAATCTCGCGTTTGACAATCGGTCTTGGACTCGTAGCGGTGGTGGGCCTTTTTGGGCTTATGGAGGCCAACGCGAGTCCTTTTTCTATGTTCTTTCTAGCCGACGACCTCGGGAACCGCGTCATGGGCGGAGCACCCGAGGCGAGCGAATGGGAGAACGATGGCGGCGACTCCGACGGTGACACCGGCGGTGGCGACTCCGACTCCGAAAAGAACAACAACGGACACGGCAACAACGAAGACGGCGTCGACTCCAGCAACCCGGGTAATGGTGGTGACAACAACGGCCACGGCAACAATGAAGACGGCGTCGACTCCAGCAACCCTGGCAACAGCAAGGCGGGCCAGGATTCAGATCCGACAGTCGACGACGAGATGAGCAAAGGCAAGAAGAAGTGACGTAGTCAGCCGTTGCAGAAACGAAAGGGCGTCCTCCGGGGCGCCCTTTCTCTTTAAACGACGTCACCCATCAAGACCCCAGGATTCATCAAAGTGCCGGGGTCGACTCCAGCAACCCGGGTAAGGGCGGCGGTGGTCCCAACGGCGCAGATGACTTATCCTGCCCTGCGGGCGGTGACGGCGTGGACGACGAGAACGGCGGGTTTAGCAGCTCGAAGAAGAAGCAATAGGCGCAACCAGTCGGACGAGCGTGAATGCGAGAGGTCATTGCAAACGTCTGCTTCTTAGGTCTGATAGCTGGGTTCAGTGCGCTAAGCGTGTTGAAGCCAGACGCTTTTTACGTGCACGTCCAAGAGGATCAGCCTCTCGAATGGTCCACGGTTTGGGCATTGATCGTCGCAAGCGCGTTCTTCGCGCGCGCCGCATTCAGCCAACGCCGAGAGCGCCCCTTGCCCTGGTTTTCCGCCGGTCTCGCGTCCTTGTGCGTGCTGTTCGCGCTCGAGGAGATCTCTTGGGGCCAAAGGCTGTTCGGCTATCGCCCACCGCGATACTTCCTCGAGAACAACTATCAGTTGGAGCTCAACCTCCACAACATCCTCCCCACGAGCGTTCGACAACAGATCCTCGGCGCGATCTTCATCGGCTACGGACTGCTTCTTCCGCTCCTCGAACGAATCCCTTCGACCAAGAAAGCGCTCCGCACGCTTGGAATCACGGCGCCTCCGCTCGGTCTCGCGCCGATCTTCGGTGCCCTCCTCGGGCTACTCGTCCTTTACCCCTTGCCGTATACGGGCGA
>CAMYMX010000580.1 GCA_947259605.1 uncultured Polyangiaceae bacterium
CGCCTGTGCGCGGCGGGCGTGAAGGCCCCCGTCAGCCTAGAGAAGCCTGTCGTTCCTCAAAACGTTGCCCATCGCGAGCTGTGAGCCGTGATGATCCCGAAGGTGACCCGGCTCTCTTCGCACATCGGGCTCATGTGGAGGGGCCAATTGCGCGGTACTAGATGCTATGTCGCGTGACTCACAGCGCAGACAGGGCCTTTGAATTCGCAATGCTCTATCGACTCTTGTCGAACGCCGCCGAGATCTATCCAGGCTTCACCTCGATCGAGCTCTACCGCGCGATGGCGGCGACCGCGGCGTGTGACCAGGCCGAGGCGCGAGAGGCCCTCGGTTGGGCGGCCTACGCGGGGGAGACCCGGGAGACCTCGTTGGCAGCCGTCGAGCTGGCGTTGCGTACCGGTGACGAACCTCAGCGTGCCGCCGCGAAAGCCCACGTCGCGCGACTCTCCGAGCACCCCGCCGGCGCTGAGGACCCCTGGTTGACTGCGATATCCCGCGACCTCGAAACCCGCTGCCCGTGAAGCCGCCCCGGGCGGGTCGTCAGGCTCGTGTCTCGTCGCCGTCGCGCACCAGCATCCGTTGCGGCACCGTGATCCGAATTCCCAACTCGTCGAAGCGCTTGGCGATTCGACGCAGCATCTCACGTCGAACCGCAAACAGCTTGTCGGGCTGGGTCTTCACCATGAACTTGATGACCATCCCGTACTCGCTGAATTTGTCGACGCCGAGCATGTCCGGGTCCCCGATGATCGAGCCTTTCCAGTCCGGGTCGTCAGCGAGCTCCTTTGCGACGTCGGTGAGCGCCGCCATCACTTGGTCGGGGTCTTCCGCGTAGCCAACCGGAACCTCGAAGACCGGTCGTCCCCAGCCGTAGGTTCGGTTGGTGACCTGGTCGATGCTGCCGTTCGGAATGAAGTGCACACGACCTTCGAGGTCGCGGAGCACGGTCACACGCATGTTGACGGACTCGACCGTCCCAGTGATGCCCCGGGTCGTGATCAGATCCCCGAGTTGGTATTGATCTTCGGCCAGAATCAGGAATCCCGAGAAATAGTCCTTCATCAGGTCCTGGGCCCCGAACGCGATAGCGACGCCGAAGATCGCCGCGCCTCCGAGCAGTGTCGTGATGTCGACCCCGCCTTCTTGCAGCACGAGCATCACGCCCAGCACCACGATCACGACGCGGGACGCGCTTCGGAAACTGAAGGCGAGCGTGTCGGCGCGCCCGGTTCCACCACTTCGTGCCCCGCGGTGTTGGCGAACCAGTGTCCTTGCGATTCCTCGAGCGCTGAAATGGACGAAAAAGAGGAGCAACAAAGCGGCCGCAATGACGAGCAGAATGCGCGGGCCGCGCTCCTTGGCCCAATACGCGATGTTCTGTGGGTGGATCGGGCTCTCGAGCCAGCTGATGTGGTCGCGCGCCTTTTCTACCGCGATGCCCTTCTCGTCGACGACGGTGGTGACACGCAGCTCTTCTTCCTCGAGGCGGGTGTGCCTCTCGTGAAGTGATTTGATGTACGCGGCGCGCGTCTCGGCCTCGTCGTCCGAGTTCTGGATGACGCGCTTGATCTCGCGAATTCCGTGCTCCAGGCGCCGAATCTTTTCGGCAGGAGCGTCCGCGTCGAGGTAATTCTGCAACCGCGCGCTGAACGCATCGAGCGCAAGCTTCAAGTTTTCGACCTCTTGGGCGCGCGTCTCCTCGAGACCCTCCTCGAACTTGATTTGTTCCTCGAGCGCCTGCTTGCGCTCGATGAACTCAGACAGCGCGACCTTGGCAACCTGGGCCTCGCGAGTGGCCTGGAGGAGCCGATTCTGTGCCTCGATCTGCGCGGCCGACATCGTGGACGAGCGTTCGGGCTGCTTTCGAATCGCGGGTTGGGCAGCCGGCACCGGTAAGGGCACGGGAAGAGAGGGTGCCTTGGCTGCGTCGGCAGGTCCGGGCGTGGCCGCAGGCACCGGCGTGGGTGCCTCGTCGGGCAGCTCGATCTCGATGTCGCCGGTCAGCTCGCCGAGGGCACGCTTCTCTCTTTGGAGCTTCTCCTCGAGGGCCGCGATTTGGTCATCGATCGCTTTCTCGGCCGTGAGGGCGAGGTCCGTCTGGGTGTCGAACAGACGGTAGTCCACATCGAGCTCCTCGAGCTCGACTCGAACGGCCTCCGCTTGATCCTTGTCGGACTCCGGGTCCGCTTCCAACGCTCCGAGGGCCTCTTTCTTCTCGTTGCGCTCCGCGGCGATCTCCGCCATCCCTTCGGCCAACCCCTCGAACCATTCGATCCGATCGCGGAGCTCGCTGCGGAGCCAGCGCAGATGTTGGGTATCGAGCTCGATGACTCGGCGTATGCGGACCATCCGCTTGGCGTCGGAGGCGGCCTCGGTCGGTGGTGCGTCGGTGCCGGCGTCCTCTTCGACCACTCCCTGGCCGCCGGCGCCCGCGTCGGAATCGGTTGGAGCCGCGTCCTGTCCGATGGCGACCGACGTCGTGGTGAGCAGGCAGAGCAGCTGCGCGACCACCCAGATCCAGAACAGCCTAGGTTTCATCTCACCCAACATCATACATGAGGTTGTAGGCGTGTGAGCGCTTCTTTAGGAGACATCGTCAGCTGCCAGGGCGCTAAAACGCTGGGTTCATCGACCGCCGCGCGCCATTGTGACAAGAACCGTTCACGCGTCCACATGGTGGCGCCGAATCGAGCGAGGTGCTCGGTGTGCACCTGGCAGTCGACCACTCGGAAGCCCCACATCGCCAGGTGCCCGAGCCATGTGGTGAACGCGACCTTCGACGCGTCGGGTTCCGAAGCAAACATCGACTCGCCCGCAAACG
>CAMYMX010000581.1 GCA_947259605.1 uncultured Polyangiaceae bacterium
CGCTCCCGCGACCGCCGAAGCCAAACCAAATGTCACCCTGTTGCTCGAGGTCGATCGAGATTACCGGGAGAAAGCCGAAGCGGGCGAGCTCCCTCGCATCGCGCCTCAGCGAAACAACCCCGATGGGGCCGCCTGGCTGCCCATCCTTCACCGCTACGAAGACGGCTGGCACTTCACCGCGCTTTACTCCAACACCGACCGGGCCCACGAGCTCGGCCGCGTTCGGGACTGGGTGGTGATCTACTTCGAGCGCGACGGCCACGAAGGCCAATGCACCATCGTCACGGAGTACCGCGGACCACTTACAGGCAAGCGGGTCGTAAGGGGACGCGAAGAGGAGACCCTCGCGCTAGACGCGCCCGGAAACTAATCGCTCGTCGTCGACAAGAATCGGCCAAGCGCTTCGAGGACGGGCAACGGGATCTCGTGGCCGCCTCGAAAGGGAACCCAGTCGGTCGAAAGGCCGGCATCGCGCATCTCGTCGCGCAGCTGTTCGGCTGCCTCGAACGAAAGGAGCGGGTCGTTTTGGCCGTGGCTTTGAAAGACGGGCACTCCGCGTTTCGATGCCATCCCGGCCCTCCACGCTTCCAGATTCACGGGCGTGCCCGAAAGAATCACCAGGCCGCCTGGAGTGACGCTCCTCGTGAACACGGCATTGCATGCAGCCATCGAACCTTGAGAAAACCCCCCGACGATCAGGCGCTCGCTCGGCACACCTAGCTCGCGTTGAAGCGCTGCGATCATTTCGATGACCCCGTCGGTTGCGTCCTCCATCCCAGGGGGAATTTCTTGGGCGTAGCTTCGAGGCCCCTCTGCCATTGCTTGCTCTGCGCGCGCGAGGTCGAGCATCCACCATGCGCGTGCACCGAACAGCCCGGGGATCTCGTGCGGAGCCTCCGGAAACGCGAAGCGGACATGGTGGGGCACATCGAGCACGCGCCACAGACCGACCAAGTCGGTCCCGGGCGCGCCGAAGCCATGCATCAACACGACGAGCGGTCCATTGCCGCCGCCTTGGCGATCCTCGCCTCCCGTCAACCGAACGTTGATGCTACCAAATCGTTGTTCCCGCATGAGCGTGGAGTATAGCCTGCATCCATGGCTTCATCTCGTGAAGGAGGTGCCAATGTCCGAAGCGATTCAAACCGAGAACCTCGTGGAGAGCTCACTGAGCGAGAGCTGGGCGCTTTTCAAGGACGACGTCGTGCTCTACGTCGTCGCCACTCTACTGGTGTTCGTGATCTCGGCCCTGAGCTTAGGCCTGTGTGCCGGGCCCATGTTCGTCGGCTTCATCAAACTGGTCAGAAAGCGAATGCGCGGCGAGGAGGGCACCGCCACCGACGTGTTCGACGGGTTTTCCGAATTTGGCGCGAGTCTAATCGCCATGATTTTGATTGGCGTAGGCGTCATCATCGGTTCGATGTTGCTGGTGCTACCGGGTGTGATCTTCGCCTTCATCACCGCATTCACCTTCCATGCGATCGCGCTCGATGGTGACGGTGCGACGGCAGCGATCGGAAAAAGCTACACGGTCATCAAAGAGAACCTCGCGCCCAGTTTCGTGCTGCTCCTGATCGTGGCCGTCCTAAATGCGATCGGCGGCTCCATTATTTTCGGCTCACTCCTCACAACACCGTTCAGCTTGATCGTGATGACCTTCGCGTATCAGCGACTGCGGGGAGACGCCGTGGAGATGCAGATAGGCGATCCAAACGCGGTCTAGAGTGCGCCGCAAGTCGGCATAACCAGCTAGTACCGCGAAATTGGGCTCTGAGAGTGGGCTCCATGGGCTAAGAGGCCGACGACTTGTCGTGGTCGCGCGTCACGCCCCCCCTCGAGGGGGGAGTCCGGCATAGGCCAGCCAGAGCGCCCAGGAGTTTAGAGACCGGAAGTCTCGATTAGCGCGAGGATGACGGCCCCCACCCCGTAGCTGAGATCGTCAACGACGGGAACCGCGGCATACACTTCGAAAGTCGAAGGCTCGGTCCCGTCCGAGATACCGGTGACAAGCGGCCGCCCCTGATCGTCTTCGACCATCCGGGTTCGAACGCCTTCGACTGCACGCTTGGCAGCGGCAAGCTCGTCTTCGCCGAGGATCCCGTAGCGGTACGCGCGCGCCATTCCGTAGGCGAATAGCGCGGGTGCGCTCGTCTCGAGATAGTTGTCACCTTCTCCAGGACGATTCGTCACGGTCCACCAAAGCCCCGATTCGGCGTCCTGTGTCGTGAGCGCGCCCTGCACCTGGCGGGCGAAGATCCGCTCGGCTTCGGCGTCACTCTCACCGCGAAGCAGGAGTACTCGGAGGTAGTCGGCCAACGATGCGGTGACCCAGGAATTGCCGCGCGCCCAGTAGATGTCTGTGTCGAACGGCAGCACCCATTGGTCGGCGTGTTGGAAGAAGCCGCTCTCATGCTGCAGGACGCTCGAGAATACACCGAGCTGCTCCGACATCAGCGCAAGCGCATCTTCGTCGTCCGACGCCTCGCCGTGGCGGTTCAAGACCATCCCGAACATGAACAGGCTATCGATCCAGATGCCAGGGGAGAACTCCGTCAAACTGGGACCGAGGTGAACGATGCCGCCCTCTGCTGTCCTTGGCACGGTGTCGAGGTATTCGAGAACGTCGTCGACGACCTGCCGATAGCTTGGATCCTCTCCTTCCCGCAGCAATGCAAGGGCGGTCAAACCCGGCGGGCAGCTATCGCTCCAGATCATTTCGTAGCCCTCTTCGATGTGATGGTCGAGATAGGCTTGGTAGTAGTCGCGGAGGTCATTGTCGCCTGTGACGCGGTAGAGCTCGGTGAGCGCAAACAT
>CAMYMX010000582.1 GCA_947259605.1 uncultured Polyangiaceae bacterium
GTGTGCGGGCGAGCTACGAAGGCTGGCTTCTCGAGCGCAAGCATGCTCGGTGGAGCGGGCGCGCGAATGCTGAGACTCGCCCGCATCTGCGGGAAGAGGCGGAGTATGCGGCGTTCATCGAAGCGCGGCTTCGGCGGTTGAGGGGCGAGCGGGCGTCGGGGAAGTAGCCGAGGCGTCGGCGGGCTCGACCAACGATGGGTACCGCTAGGAAGCCCCGGCTCAGGCTGGGGCGTTCTTGTTGGCGAGACGCTGCTCGATGAGGGAAGCTCCGCGAGGATGCCATTGCACGAGGTCTCATGAACGCGCAGAGATGCCGGTTCGGTTCTGACGAGACGAGTGGCATCGTTGGCCGGGCGAAAACTCGACTGCTCAAAGAGCTGAACCGGCTCGGCAATGTGGCTCCTGGCGAGGCACGCGCCCTGGCGTGGGCGTTCCTCTACCACTTCTTGCTGCTTTGCAGCTACTACATGATTCGTCCGATCCGCGATGAGATGGGGGTCGCAGGCGGCGTCGAGAACCTGCAATGGCTCTTTCTAGGAACGTTCGCCGCGATGATGGCGATCGTACCGGTGTTCGGCTGGTTGACCTCGCGGCTGCCTCGCAAGCGTTTTCTACCGTATGCCTACCTGTTTTTCATCGCCAACTTGCTTGGATTCTTCGCGCTGTTTCGCTCCGGCGTCAGCTACGCCTACGTTGCGCGCGCCTTTTTCATTTGGGTCAGTGTCTTCAACCTTTTCGTGGTGTCGGTTTTCTGGAGTTTCATGACCGACATATTCAGCGACGCACAATCGAAGCGCTTGTTCGGTGTTGTCGCTGCCGGCGGTTCAGCAGGTGCGATTGCAGGCCCAGCCATCGCCGCAGTCCTTGTCCAGGTGATCGGCGTGAACTGGCTTCTCCCCATGTCGGCGGGTTCACTAGCGTTGGCTCTCTTGTGCATTCGGCGACTCGTTGCCTGGGAATCTACGCAACAAGCCCATGAGGGCTCGACAGACCTCAGCCATGCTTCCAGAGACGAGACCCCCTTGGGCGGGAGCGCCTGGGCAGGGCTTCACCTAGTCTTGAAATCACCGTATCTGCTTGGCATCTGCGGTCTGATCTTGCTCTACACGACTCTGTCGACCTTTCTCTACTTTCAGCAAGCGCATATCGTCCGCGACTCCTTTGGGGAAGCGACCGATCGCACCACGGTTTTTGCAGGGATGGATTTGGCGGTGAACGCCCTCACGCTGCTGTTTCAAGTATTTCTTACCGGACGCATCGTACAGACGTTCGGTTTACCGTGGGCGTTGGCCGTCATCCCTTTGTTCTTAGTCGTCGGGTTTGGGGCTCTTGCCTATGCACCGGTGCTGGCGGTGTTTGTGGTGGTTCAAGTCTTGCGGCGGGCCGGGAACTATGCGCTCATGAAGCCGGCACGCGAAATGCTGTACGTCGTGCTGGGTCGTGAAGAAAAATACAAAGCCAAGAACTTCATCGACACCGCGGTATATCGAAGCGGTGACGCGGTGAGCGCCTGGGTTTTCGCGGGAATGCGTGGCTTGGGGTTGACCTTGGCTCAAACCGCGCTTGTTGCTGTGCCGCTTGCCGCCGCTTGGGGCTGGGTTGCGTACCGTCTAGGCAAGAAGCACGATCAACGCGTCCTATCAGGAGGGCATGCCAATGAGCCAACAAGGCAATCCTCTTTCTCGCCGTGATCTCCTGAAGCTTGCTGGAGCTTCGTCGGTCGGGGTCGCCCTTGGGCCAACCGTTGGGCTCGCGGCAAACAGGCCGACCCTCAAGCGCACCATCCCGTCGAGCGGAGAGAAGCTCGCGATCATCGGCATGGGCACGTCACGCACCTTCGATGTCGCGCTCAGCGCTGCGAATACCGAGAAGCTCGCCAAGGTGACTCGCGTGTTCTTCGACCGGGGTGGTCAGCTCATCGATACATCGCCCATGTACGGCAATGCAGAAAGCATGGTCGGTGAAACGCTTCGACGGGTGCAGAACAAAAAAGCCTTATTTACCGCGACCAAGGTCTGGACGGACGGTCGAGACGCTGGCATCGCTCAAATGAAGCGCTCGGCGGAGCGCATGGGAGTCGGGAAAATCGATCTCATGCAGATTCACAATCTTCGCGACTGGAAGACTCACCTATCGGTTCTGCGCAGGTGGAAGTCAGAGCAAAAGATTCGCTACATCGGCATCACGACGTCGCACGGACGTTTTCACTCCGAGCTCAAGAAGATCCTGGAAACGGAGCCCTTTGATTTCGTGCAGTTCAGCTACAACATCGTGGATCGCCAAGCGGAAAAAGAGATCCTGCCGCTCGCGCAAGAAAAGGGCATCGCCACGCTGATCAACCGGCCCTTTCAACGCGGCGATCTGTTCCGAGCGACGAAAGCGAAGTCGTTGCCGTCCTGGGCGGCGGACATCGATTGTCGAAGTTGGGCGCAGTTCTATTTGAAGTTCATCGCCGGACACCCGGCCGTGACCTGCATCATCCCAGCCACCTCAAAAACCGAGCACATGGCCGACAACATGGAAGCCGGGTATGGTCGTCTCCCCGACGCGAAGATGCGAGAAAAAATGGCGGCATTCATGGGCACACAGATGAGATGAAGCGGCTGGCCACCAGAACTACGACGCCCACGTCGACCTGAACGACGGCACGCGTCAGGGCTGGCCAAGCGACCACGGTCCTGCGTTGGTGCAGTTCAGCTGAGAGATCGAGGGCCATGCAAATTGCGACGCCTGATCGGTGAGCTTGCTGGAGCTTTGACCGGCGAAGGCTCCAAGCACACAATGAGTGCGTGAACGACCAAGACG
>CAMYMX010000583.1 GCA_947259605.1 uncultured Polyangiaceae bacterium
TCGGCCCGCGACCGAAAACGCCTTTCACAACAACTGGGGCTCCGCCAAGCCATCGAATCCCGGGCCCTCAAGCGGAAGCTCGCAGTCCAACGGAGAGCGATTCAGAAGACTCCGCACCCCGACACATGGCGTCATTTCGTCGCCAATTGCGCCGCGCAGCGCGACGCCCGCGCGATTCGAATTCTAGAGCGACGAGAGCTGGAACGCGGCCGCATCAACGAAGGAAGGGGGTTGTGAGTTTCAGCGAGATAGCGTGGGGATCTAGTTCGGCGATCCAAACGCGGTCTAGCGTGCGCCGCAAGTCGACATAATGAGGTAGTACCACGCAATTGGGCGTTTACGGTGGGCCCGATGGGCAGTAGAGCGAAGTGAGTACCGCTACAAGCGCTTGCGCACCACGATGTGCGGGATTCCCGCCTCGACGAAATACTCTCCCTCCGTGGCGAATCCGGCCTTCACGTAGAATGGAACCGCGGGCTCTCTTGCATGAGCGGTCAGCGCGTCGGCCCCAATGGACCTGGCGTGAGCTTCGCAGAACCGAAGCATGCGGGTACCGATCCCCCCACCTTGCAAGCTCGAGGCTACGGCGACGCGCTTCATTCGAACCGCCTCAGCTTCGGGGACGAGAAGGCAGCTGGCGACGACTTTACGGTCGAGGAACCCTGCGACGTGAATCAGTTCGCGCTCGACGGCCACGTCGAGAGCCGTCGTCACGACGCCTGCGGGGTTCACGAGTATCTCGTCCCGAAGCCGTACGGCGGCGAGGTAGCTCTCGCTACCATGTTCGATGATCTCGATTTTCGCGCGAGGGTACATCGTTCTCAGCGTCGGCGCCTACGGCTCCCGGATTCTGCAGAATAACTCACAAGTTCGCTCTTTGAGCCAATGAGGCGGCGTTTATGTTTGTCATCAGCTGGAGGCCTCAATACGGCGTTCCGTCCTGGCATCCGTCGTATCACGGCAAGCTTGTTCGTGTCAGCCATCGGCGACCCCCACCGCTTCACATCAGCGCGCGCGGTCGGTGCGTACTTGGGTCTTGTCCCACGCCTCTATCAGTCCGGCAGCACGATGCGGCGCGGACGCATCACCAAGCACGGCAATGCCCAAGCGCGATGGGCGCTTAAGCTCACGGCCAACTCGCTCTTGCTCAGCAAGACCGACAGTCCTTTGCAACGGTGGGCCCGAGGCCTTGCCGAACGCATCGGACGCAAGAAGACCTGCTGCGCCATTGCTCGAAAGCTCGCCTCGGTGCTGTGGTCGATGTGGAAGAACGAACAGTCCTTCCGAGCTTCGGCGCCGAGCTGATATTCCGCGCTCCACGCGCCTGCATCTCAAACCCTCAGACGGCCCTTCAGCAGGGTCGAGTGCGCATCCGACCAGGACACGGGACCACTCCCGATGCCGGAACCTCGATAGCACCGACCTTTCGCACAACATCATGTGCCCGGGCATCGATGGCCCGACTAAGAGCACGTATCGACGGGTGAGTCGCGCTCTCTTGAAGGGATCGAAGCAAGCCGGCGCACTATCGATTGACGAACGCCGCTCTATCGACGGTCGGATCTCTATCTGTCTGGGATCTTTGGGTTTGAGATCGAGGGAGGTACTTGCCGAGTGCGCGGGTCCCGTTTGCGGCTGAGCTGTTCAATTCGCAGCGACCGGGATTCGCTTCAGAATCTCTTCCATCGCTTCTCCGGTGACTGACTGAAAATCGCGTGAGTCGACCTCGGCCTGCGACCAACCGAGCCAAACCACGCGATATGAAGAGGCTTCCTGAAACATCGCGAGAAGTGTCTTCTGTTTGGACGGGTTCGGGCGGCCGACCGGACCGATCTCCGGCATTGCAACCCACACCGCATCGGGCCCTGGATCGGGCCACTGGTCGCGCGACTCCGCGACGGCCTGGGGCCCGGATGCCTTCGAGGTGGGCACGACGTCCCAGGCGGTTTCCGAGCCGGGCGGGGGCCAGTATGATCCGAGCTCGTCCACGTTTCCGCTCGCGGGACTTACTGGCGACAGATCCCCGCTCAGCAGAACCCTATAGCTGATTAGGAGCTCGGCTTCCGCAGGGTCCTTGCGCATGTAGCCCTTGCTCTGCATCTGCTTGTGAATCGCATCCTCGATCGCTCCATCCACGTTCTCATTCGTACCGACGGGGTGTTGGAGAAGACCGTAGGTCCGATAGGTCCGGTGATAGAGATCGGAAGCATCCTGATGACGGACCTGAGGGCTGCTTTTACATCCGCCAAGTGACGCGGCCAGGCACGCGAATGACGCCAGCATTAAGCTCCGGCGCTTGAAGGAGACGGGAAATGGTCGACGGAACATATGGGACCTCTTGCTAGGTTTCGTCGCTGCGAACATGCGACCGGATCTCGAAGAGGTTTTCCAGCCTGCTGCGCGCCATCTGCAGAAGCTCTCTGGCGACAGGTGGCTCGAGCTCGAGTGCACGGCGGAGCTGGCACAGGGCGTCTACTTCGGCGTCCTGTTCTTTACCATCGACGTTGGCCATCCAAGCCGCCACCAGAAAGAGCATGTTTCGTGCTTCGTCGGATAAGGTTGAATCGAGCATCGGTCGGACTCCTTTCCCCCTGACTCTCATGCTCCCCCACACTGTTGACAAGACAGATAAAACACCATAGTCATATAGATAAAACCTACGGCAGAGACCCATGGCAAACGCTATTAACTATCATCATTTCATGTACTTTTGGCTGACAGTACGCGAGGGGAGCATCCAGGCGGCCAGTCGTGCGCTGAGGTTGGCTCATCCGACGGTCAGCGTTCAGAT
>CAMYMX010000584.1 GCA_947259605.1 uncultured Polyangiaceae bacterium
CGCCCAGCGCTCCGCGTCGCGAAGAACCCGGTGCCGACGACCCGAGGAGCGAGCGCGTCGATGCCAGTCAGCGCTTCGAGGGCCTCGCCCGGCCGCGGCGTGGTTTTACAACCAAGCCGAAGCGTGATGGTGATGGGCAGCAGCGCCCCTTCGAAGCCGGCCTGCCGCAGCGCGTCGCCGCCTTCGCCGACACTGATGTCGACCAGCGCAGCGGCAACGTCGACTCGCTTCTTGAGCCCTTTGATCTCGCGGTCGATGTAGAGCTCGGCGGGCCGCTTGCTCAGCATTGCCTTCAAGATGGCCTCATCGCCGATGCCGAGGCTCGCGAGCTCCTGCTTGGACAATGCGACCACGTACTCGGTCTCTTCGATCACGCGGTTGAGCGCAGCGTCATGCGGCCCGAGAATCCGGTGCTCGAAAAACTCGATGCCATCGATCGCAGTCTCGTTGAGTCGCTCGCAGAGGTGATCGAGATCTGGGTCCTCGGCAGCGCGAAGCCGGACATCGACGTGCTCGCAAAGGCTAGCTGTTCCGACGGGCAGTGCGGGACCAAAGGTGAGCCGTGGGAGCGGGCGGAAGCCCTCGCTGTAGTAGAGGGGAAGCCCCACCCGCCGCAGCATTCGCGGAAAGGCCCGAACGAGATCGAGGTGGGAGGTATAGGCCGTCCGGCCGAGCTTTCGGTAACCCAGCCGGATGCGCATCACCGGGCCCTGATCGACGCCATGGAACGGTCGCCGGTCGACCGTGTCCTCTTCGGCTTCATCGCTTGGCGCTGGCTGTTGGACCGGCTCGAGGGCGTTCATGCTCTTCAAGTATTGAATCCGCTCGTCTTTCATCTGCGTGAGATCGCAGGCAATGCCGCAGTCGTAGCAAACCAAGCGCCGCTTCTCGGCCTCGGCGTCCTGGACGTTGTTGTGGTGAACGAAGCTGCCGACCGTCTTGCCACACGGTGGGCTCAATCGATTGCGAAGGGCTTTGCGGTACTCCCGCGCAAGGAACCCCTGCTCGAGCCCAACGTCGATGTGCGACCAGGCCAGTTTCGCCGACACAGGGATCGTCCCGAGAAACCAGTTGGGATCGATGCCGGCCTCGTCGAGAGACGTCGTCCATGCTTCGAGGTCGAGAATCTCGTCCCAGGAATCGAAGCGCGCGCCTCTCCGGTACGCGCCTTGAATCACGTCGGCCAAGCGGCGGTCGCCGCGCGCCAACATTCCTTCGAGCCAGGACCCGTCCGACTTGTGCGTCTTCAGCTGGACGCGCGTGCTTGCGGCCTCGTAGCGAAGCACCGACTGCTTGCGCAAGATCTCTTCGTGCGAATCCATCGCGCACCACTGAAAAGGCGTGTGCGGTTTGGGGACGTGCGTCGAGACGCTGACGGTCACGCGCGCGCGATTGTTGCGCTGAACCCGCCGGGCGACGTCGAGGGCCCGGGCGCCGGTCCGAACGATGTCTCGAACGTCCTCGTCCTCTTCGCTGGGCAGCCCAATCATGAAGTACAGCTTCATTTTGCTCCAGCCGCGCGAGAACACGCGCTCGGCGGTCTCCATGAGTTGCGCGTCGGTGACGTTCTTGTTCACCACGTCACGCATCCGCTGGCTGCCCGCTTCGGGCGCGAACGTCAGGCCCCCTGCACGCTGTCGCTTCATGTCGTCGAGCACGTTCTCGCTGAGCCCGTACGCACGAAGCGACGAGACGCTGAGGGACACTTGATACGGAGCAAGCGCCTCGATGGACTCGTGAACGAGGGGAGCGATCGCGCTGTAGTCCGCGGTCGAAAGGGAGGTCAGCGACGCTTCGTCGTAGCCGGCTTCAGCAACCGATCGCACCATTGCGTCGATGATGGCTTTCGGCTTCCGCTCGCGGACTGGGCGGTAGATCATGCCGGCCTGGCAGAACCGGCAGCCTTCGGTGCAACCGCGGGCGACCTCGATCGAGGCGCGGTCGAAGACCGTCTGGCAATTGGCGATTGGACCGTCCACCGGGAAGGGATAGTCGTTGAGGTCCTCGACGATCGAACGGCGGACCGGGTAGGGCGCCTCCGGATGCTCGGGCTCGACAACACGGATCTTCGTTTCCTCGGTTGGCACGCTCTTGTAGAGCGAAGGTACGTAAAACCCTCCGAGCTTGGCTATGCGGAGCAGGCGTTCGGCTCGAGGAAGCCCTTCGCCCTTCATCTCGGCCCATGCGTGCATGAGCTCGGGCAGCTTGGCCTCGCCGTCACCGATGAGAAACGCATCGATGAAAGGCGCCATGGGCTCGGCGTGTGTCGCGGTCGGGCCACCGGCGACGACCAGCGGGTCTTCGTTCGTCCGCTCGTCCGCCCGCATCGGAACGCCCCCGAGGTCGAGCATCTGCAGGATGTTGGTGTAGGTCAGCTCGTATTGAAGCGAGAAGCCAACGATGTCGAAATCACAAAGCGGACGCGCGCTCTCGAGCGTGCAAAGGGCCTGGCCGTGTGAGCGCAGCTCCTGCTCCATATCGCCCCAAACCGCGTATGCGCGCTCTGCCAAGAGCTCCGCCCGCCGATTCACGATGTCATAAAGGATCTTGTAGCCGAGGTGACTCATCCCGATCTCATAGAGATCGGGGAACGCCAGACAGATGCGGCAGCTCGCCGCATCCCAGTCTTTGTGCGCCATTCCCTGCTCTCCGCCCAGATATTGGGCTGGCTTGTGCACGCGATCGATGAATGGGGCGTAGGGGTGATCTTGCATGAGCGCCGGCTGGGAACGAGCCTAGTTTGACGTGTTCCGGACAGTTTGCCACGCTCGCACCATGGCCTCGAAGCC
>CAMYMX010000585.1 GCA_947259605.1 uncultured Polyangiaceae bacterium
ACCCACCGCCCTCCGAAGAGGGCGACCCCGACTGCCTCACCAAGGTCTACTGCAAGGTCGTCAAAGGTACGCTGTGGATCGAAGGCACCTTCGGTCCGGCCAAATTCAACGCGACGAAGTTCCGTACGATCAACCTGCTCGAAGACGTCGGGGGCAACTTGTCGCCGAAGGTCGTGGTGAAAGGCCCCGAATTCGGTGTGGCGATCGGCGCGCAGTTCAAGGTGTTCAGCATCGGAGGGCGATTCAAGTACGCCAAGTTCGACCCTTTCGACCTGATCACCGCGGGCGTCGACTTCGGTTTCCTCGTGAAGCGGGTTCCCTTCGTAGCGCCCTATGCGCGTTTCGGCCTCTACTACAACACGACTCGGGGTGGCACCGTCATTCCCCTGCTCGATCAGCTCCTTGAGAACACCAAAACCAACGGAGGGGGCGCATCGATCGGCGCGGGCGTCCGTGTGCCGGTCATCAAGTGGCTCTCGGTCGCGATCGGGTTCGACTACACCTTCGTCGCGCTATACGTAAAGGGGTTCGATCCGAGCGAGGGCGAGGACTTCAGCAACGGCACGATTGGCGGCGAAATTTCGGGCACGTTTACGCTGACGGTTCACCCGATCTGATTGGCGGATTGATCGCGTGTTGACCTAGCGACGCGGTTCGGGCAGGCCCACGGGCCGTGGGTGAGGCAGGACTGGGAGGGAGAGGGATACCCATGAGCGACGTTGCTGACCGCGTGCTCTCGAAAGAGGACGTCGAGAAAATCCATGCGTACTGGCGAGCGTGTAACTACCTCGCCGCCGGCATGATCTACCTGCAGGCGAACCCGCTCCTGCGCGAACCACTGAAGCCCGAGCACATCAAGAGCCGGCTGCTCGGCCACTGGGGCGCGAGTCCCGGTCTTTCGTTCATGTACGTGCACCTAAACCGGCTCATCCGCGAGCACGATCTGAATGCCATCTTCCTCGCCGGCCCAGGCCACGGTGCGCCCGGCGTGCTCGCGCCGGTGTACCTGGAGGGCACCTACTCGGAGCGCTATCCGGAGAAGAGCGAGGATGCTGACGGCATGCGCCGGTTCTTCAAACAGTTTTCGTTCCCGGGCGGCATCGGCAGCCACTGCACACCCGAGACACCGGGCTCCATCCATGAGGGCGGCGAGCTCGGCTACAGCCTCTCTCATGCCTTCGGCGCTGCCTTTGATAATCCGAACCTGTTGGTGGCCGTCGCGATCGGCGACGGTGAGTCGGAGACCGGTCCCCTAGCCACGGCGTGGCACTCGAACAAGTTCCTCAGTCCGGTCACCGACGGCGCGGTGCTGCCGATCCTCCATCTGAACGGTTACAAGATCAACAACCCCACCATTCTTTCGCGCATCTCGCACGAAGAGCTCGAGCAGCTCTTTCGCGGCTATGGTTGGACGCCGCATTTCGTGGAAGGCGACGACCCGGCCGACATGCATCCGAAGATGGCGGCGACGCTGGAACGCTGTCTTGCCGAGATCCGCGGCATCCAGGGCGAGGCGCGGGCAGCCGGAAAGGCAACGCGCGGGCGCTGGCCGATGATCGTGCTCCGCTCGCCGAAGGGCTGGACCGGTCCCGCCGAGGTGGGCGGCCATCGAGTCGAGGGCTTCTGGCGGGCGCATCAGGTCCCTCTCACCGGCGTGCGCGATGACCCGAAACGGCTCGCGCAGCTCGAGGACTGGCTGAAGAGCTACAGGCCGGATGAGCTCTTCGACGAGGCCGGCCGCCTCGTGCCCGAGCTGAAGGCGCTCGCTCCAGTCGGCGACCATCGAATGAGCGCAAACCCGGTCGCAAACGGCGGCCTGCTCCGCAAGGCGCTGCGCATGCCGGATTTCCGAGAGTATGGGCTCGAGGTGGAGCGACCCGCGCAGATACGCGCGGAGAACACACGACCGCTGGGGCGGCTCCTGCGCGATGTGATGCAGCGCAACGCAGACCGGTTTCGTGTATTCAGCCCAGACGAGAACACGTCGAACAAGCTGGATGCGATCTACGAGGTCAGCAAGAAACTCTGGCTGGCAGATTACCTGCCGGAGGACGAGGATGGCGGTGAGCTCGCCCCGAACGGCCGCGTGCTGGAGATGCTCTCAGAGCACACGCTAGAGGGCTGGCTCGAGGGCTACGTGCTCTCTGGCCGTCACGGCTTTTTCTCTACCTACGAGGCCTTCGTGCACGTCATCGACTCGATGTACAACCAACACGCGAAATGGCTCGCCATCTGCAACGAGATCCCGTGGCGGGCGCCGATCTCCTCGCTGAATCTACTGATCACCTCGACGGTGTGGCGCCAGGATCACAACGGCTTCACCCATCAGGACCCGGGCTTCCTGGACGTCGTCGTAAACAAGAACCCCGAGGTGACGCGCATCTATCTGCCGCCGGACGTGAATACACTGTTGTCGGTGTCGGACCACTGCCTAAGGAGCATGAACAACATCAACGTGATCGTCTCAGACAAACAGCAGCATCTGCAGTTCATGGATATGGACGAGGCGGTGAATCACTGCACGAAAGGCATCGGCACCTGGGACTGGGCAAGCAACGACCAGGGCTCCGAGCCCGATGTCGTCATGGTCGGCTGCGGCGATATCCCCACACAGGAGGCGCTGGCCGCCACCGCGATCCTACGCGAGCATTTTCCGGCGCTGAAGATCCGCTTCATCAATGTGGTCGATCTGTTCACCATGCAGCCCGAGGGCGAGCACCCGCACGGCCTCTCCGATCGCGACTTTGATGGCCTGTTCACCAAGGACAAGCCGGTGATATT
>CAMYMX010000586.1 GCA_947259605.1 uncultured Polyangiaceae bacterium
GGCTTCGACGAGCTCTTCGGTCTGCCAACCGCTGTCCGGGGTGTAACGAATGGACCAGACCCCACCGGGCTCGGGATCGCGGTTGAATCCTGGCCAGACGACCATGGCCGTTCCGTTCGCGTTCATCGATACGTGTGGACGGTACGAGTACGTGCCTTTGCCGCCTTCGATCATCTCGGCGTCTTCCCAGCCGCCGTCCGGCGTATAGCGATTGGCCGTGACGCGTCTGAGGTAGCCGATGTCCGCCGGGTAGTCCTGCAGCCAGACCACGATCCCGTTTCCACTGCCATCCATGACGACTTGCGGCCCTTCGGGCAGGTTCGTCCCCGGTTCGGGATTGTCGATCGCCTCGGGCGTCTCCCAACCGCCCGTGGACGTGTAGCGATTCGCAAAGATGCTGCCGCGTTCTGTTTGGAAAGTGGTCCAGATCGCGATCGCGCCACCATTGGCAGCCATCGCTATGCCGGTTTCGTACGAACCTTCGGCGCTGCCGTCATCGATCCGCTGCACCCCGCCCCAACCGCCATCGGGAGTGTAACGCGATGCGACGACCGTGTTGTCGGTGGCACTCCGCCTCCACACCGCGATCGCGTTGCCGTCCGCATCCATGGCGACGTCCGGACCGTGCACACCGTAGTCTTGAAACCCCCGATCGATCTGCTCCGCTGGCTCCCAGCCGGCGCTCGGCGTGAAGTGGCTACCCCAGATCGCGTCGGGCTGGTCCTGCAGCCAGACAATCATCGCGCTCCCGTTGGGTGCAATAGCGACTTGAGGGGGAGGGAACGAGCTCACGTACCCCTCTGCTTCGATTTCAATGCGCTCGGCGCTGCCCCATCCGTTGTCGGGCGCGTAACGGTTGGTCCAGATTTCGCCGTCCCATGATGTCGTCCATACAGCCACTGCTGCGCCACTCGCGTTGACCGCCAGCTCCGTTGGGACTTCGTAGTTGACGGCCCCCTCGTCGTCGATGCGCTCGGGCGCTCCCCAGCTGAACTCCCCAGTCGTCCCGCCGCTTCCAGCAGAACCGCCGCTGCCGCCCACGCCCCCGCTTCCAGCAGAACCGCCAGTCCCGCCATCGCCCGTGGTCTCACTGCACCCAAGCAGCGGAGTCAGACTCAACGCGCAGACACATAGAAGTCCCAATACGTGACGCATAATCTACCTCTCCTGTTTCGGCGCAATGCACCCCTAAGTGCGGTTAGGTAGGTGCATCAGGCATGCCAAGTGTGAGCCCGGTTTCGCAGGAAATCTTCGACTGTGGTGCGCAGGTTCTGCGTCTGGCGTCAGCAAGTGAATCGAATGCGCGCCCTACTGCTGCACCTCAAACGCCCCGACGTCGCTCAGAACACGAGCTGTGATCGTGCCGGGTCCCACTGGACGCGGCGTGGCGTAGCGTAGTGGGCTCCCTCCAGCCGGCCGAGCTTTCGCTTGCGGACGCCGAGCAGGGCCCCGGTGGCAATCATGCCCAACACACCACCGCCGGCGAGAGTCACACCCGTGACGAAGACCGGGAGCGACCATCCGGGAATAGGGCAGTCGCCTACACCGGTGCCCGACGACTCACAGCTCAGGTTTGGCACTGCGACACCCGCGAGGATGCCGCCAACGACGAGCGAGAGCGCAGAGGCGCCGATCCCGATCTTCGCCCGCTTCACGCGAACCTTCATCTCTTTAAGCGTGTATCCTTCTGGCGTCCGTGGCGGGCAACCGGGCGCAACATTCACACCAGCCTCGTCGAGCTTCAGCTGCATCGCGGGCTCCTTGCGTGCTGGCTCAGCCGACGGCGCGGGCTCCCGAAGGTTCGGCTCAGAGGGCGTGACTTCCTCACCGGCTTGTGCGCTCACGCCCAGGGGCGAAGCCAACAGCGCCGCGACCACGCACATCAATCCAACTAAGTACCGCATGACAACCTCCCCTCAGAACACGAGTCGCGATCGTGCAAGGTCCCATTGGACTCGGCGCGGTGCCCCGTAGTGGGCTTCCTGCAACCTGCGCAGCTTTCGCTTGCGGTGGCCGAACATGCTGCCTGCGACAACCGTCCCAACCAAGCCGATCCCCGCCAGAGCCGAGCCGCCCCAAAGGAGCCCCAAGTTCTCGCCAGTAGCGATGTTAGCGCTAGCACCGGCAACCCCCAGGAGCACCCCACCAACAACCAAAACAGCAGCGGAGCTGATGAGCCCGATCCGCGCTCGCCGCACACGAAGATCCATCTCCTCAAGCGTGTGTCCGTCGACTGTCTGCAGCGGGCTTGGCGCGACCTTCAAATCAGCATCGTCTAGCTTCAGCTGCAACGCAGGCTCTTCGGGTGCAGGCTCAGACGAGGGCGCAGGCTCTTGTAGATTCGGTTCCGAGCTTGCGTCTGCTTCAACGTCTTGTGCGCTCGCGCTTAGAGGCAAAGCCGCCAACCCTGCGAGCACACACACAAAGCCAACTGAGTACCGCATCAGAACCTCCCGGTCCCACCCGCACAAGAGAACATGGGCAACGTGTGTCGCCGGGCAGTGCCGGGCTATACGTAATTCTTTCCTTTCTTCGTTCGCGCAGAGGTTGCGCCACGATCAGCCGTAGGACGCCCGAGAAGGATTGCCTTTTTCACCGGCAAGCCGAAAACCGCGCAGCCTTTGCGCGTCGATTTCTGTGCGTGCGAGCGGCAACCAGGGCAGGGCGCCCTGGTTGCCGCGGGCTGCCGCTACTCGGCGGCGGCCTCCTCCTTCGCGAGGGGCTTCTCCTCGCGGAGCTGGAACTTCGTCTGAGGAAGGATGTCGAGCT
>CAMYMX010000587.1 GCA_947259605.1 uncultured Polyangiaceae bacterium
CGACGCATAGCGGGCCTCCTCTCCCATTGACTTCCACGACTCTGCAGAGCGTGTGTGTTTCTCTCGCCAGGACGCATGCAAACAGCATTCCGGTTTGGAATCACCAGTATTTTCGGTACCCGGACGCGCAACTTCTGCGTTTCGGGGCGCGATCGCGCAGCGGATGCGTGGGCGTCTCCGTTGGCGCTGTGCACCAAGGCCTACCGCGGATGGCCCGAGGAGGTGTTCAACAAGAAGAGCGCTGGCGTCCACGCCCTGGTGAGCCCCGAGGCAGTGATCGAATCCATCGCTTACCTCATCGCGAACCCCGTTGAAGCAGGCGCGGTCCGCTACGCCAAGGACTGGCCCGGGGCGCACACGCTCCCGGCGCACGTGGGCACCCGGGTCATCCGTGTGAAGCGCCCAAAGCACTACTTCGACCCCGATAACTCCCAGTGGCCCGAGGAGCTCGAGCTGCGCTTGGAGATGCCCGTGGCGCTGCAGCTCGACTACGGAGCAAAGCTCGCGCGCGAGCGCATCGCTGAACGCGTGCGCGCCAAGCAACACGAAGCCTGGAACGAAGCCAAGCGCGCGGGCCGCGCATTCATCGGCCCCCGGCGTTTGCTCCGACTGCCTCATACGAAGCGTGCTCGGAGCCATGAGGTCTTTGGAAGCCTCAACCCGCAGTTCGCGGCGGCGGGGAATCGAGGTGCCGCCGCTGAGGCGGTGAGGCGCCTGCGGGCCTTCCAGGCGCAGTACACACGTGCGCTCAGTCGATGGATGGCGGGAGACCGGGAGGTGTGCTTCCCCTTGGGTACCTGGTGGATGCGGGTGTGCCACGGCGCCCGCTGCGGACCGGGCCCTTAGAGCTGAGCAGCCTGGCTAGACGCGCCCCGCGATCGCGCCCTTGGTAGCGCTGACGCATTGGTGCGCGCCGGGTAGTGCCTCGTCGCACCGAGCCCGCTCAGTGCGCCGCCAAGCGACTTGACACGCCCCGTGGGGCGTGTCGGGGACACGGCTCGGCCTCGTTGTGGAGGCGCCGCAACGCCGCTCCCTCCTACCGCCTCGCCGCATTGGCTCGCCGCCAAGGTCGGTCGGATCTCTGTTGGGAACGTGTTGTGGCAACCCCAGCTTGCGCTGGGGTTTTTCGTCCTTGCATTTGGTTGCGCGCCCTATTCGAGGTCTACGCTAAGTTCTCCGGTGAACCGGCCTCCGGGGAATGTTTGAGCCGAGCCTTCCCAGGAACCGGCTGCGTCTTCGAATCGTCGGTTACCCCCTACGACGTCGCCTCCCCACTCAACGGTGAAGTTGAGGCCATCGGTACAGTAAAAGCTTCCTGGTCCAGCCTCGAGGGAAAGAAGCGAGCCGTCACGGTAGGTTAAGATCAAGTTTCCACCGATGGCGGCTCCAAATGGCAGCGCTGGGGTGCAGCCTGGCGGAGGGTTGCCGAAGTCAACCGCATCGAGGAATGAGGTCGAGAACAAGGAGGGGCTCCCGCTCCCTTTCGTTTGTCCACTCTGGATGGCAGTGATTGCCCTGCCGTCGAGCGGCGTGGGCGCTCCGTCCATATCACTGGAAATCACGTTGGCTCCGAAGATCTCCATATGGAGGTCCGACCCGTCCATCCCGTATGCATCAGCAACCGAAAAGACGGCGAATGTCAGCGCGATTAGCGCGGTGAAGAGTCCTGCTTTCATGATGAGCCTCCGGTTTTCAAATGGAAGGAGGCGGCGTGCTTGTCGCCCTGCTTCCGGATCGCTGAGCGTCTCGCACCTGCGCCAACCGGTCTATACGTAATTGTTCCGCTCGGAGTGATCCAGCCGTCCGCTAGCGAAGCTACACCTCTTTCTCCGCAGCCGGCGCCGCTGTCGTGACCTGCTGACCTGCCCTCGCGGCAGTATGCATCTACACCGCTGCCTCACCGACACCGGGCCAATGCGGGCACCAGGAGCGAGCTTCTTTCTCGGCAAGGCCGTTAGGTTCTTTCATCGGTCCGCTTGGCGACGTACTCTCGACTGATGCCGAGTTCGCGGCTGATCGTCACAGCATTCGCCGACACTCTCTTCCCACCGGGGTCCGACGCCCCGGCGGGGTCCGTTGTGGTTCCGGATGCGCTCGAGGACCTGCTGGCGTCGATGGACGAAGGGGCGGTCAAGCAGCTCGGCATGGCGCTCGTCCTCTTCGAGATCGGTGCCGTGCCTTTGCATGGCCGGCGCTTCTCGGTGGTCTCTGCGGAGGGGCGCGAGCGCTATCTCCGCGGCTCGATGCGATCACGGCTCCCGCTGCGGCGAGCGATTTTCCGCGCGCTACGCGGCCTCTGCGCGAACCTCTACTACGCGGACGCGCGCACCTGGCCTCTCATCGGCTATGACGGACCACCGGTGGTCGACGCAGGCCGATGAGCATTCGTTCCGGAAGTTCCGTGGTCGGAATCGAGGAGCATGACGTCGATGTCGTGATCGTCGGCTCGGGCGGCGGCGGTGCCCCCGCAGCGTTTGAGCTTGCGAGCGCAGGGCTTGACGTACTCGTGCTCGAGGCCGGACCTCACGTGCGACCCGAAGAGTTCTCGCAACGCCCGCTCGACTCCGTCCGCCGCACCTACGTCGACAAAGGCGGCCAGGAAACGCACGACGGAAGCGTGTTGGTCCTCCAAGGTAGCTGCGTCGGAGGCTCGACGGTCGTCAATGGTGAAGTCTGCTTTCGCATCCCCGACGAGGTGCTGACAGAGTGGACGCGCGACTTCGGTATCGAAGGCATCGACCCGGACACGATGGCCCCCATCTTTGC
>CAMYMX010000588.1 GCA_947259605.1 uncultured Polyangiaceae bacterium
GCAGATGGTTCCGGCAGCGGGCAGCGTGTCCATTCGCGCCTACCCGCGAGGGTCTCTGGTCGAGCTCGAGGTTCTCGACAACGGCCCGGGGATGTCCGAAGCCGAACAAGCACGCGCGTTCGAGCCCTACTACACGACCCGAACGGAAGGCACGGGGCTCGGCCTGGCCATCGTTCGCGGCACCGTCGAGTCGCTCGGCGGAAGGATTCGCCTCGATACATCACCGGGGCGAGGGGCGAAGTTTCGAATCGAGCTGCCCGAGGCCGGCGTGAAGCGCGAGTCCGACTTGGTGCCCAAACGACCTCGGATCAGCCGTGTAATGAAGCCCGACGAAGCCGAACGCAGCCACATCCTGGTCGTGGAAGACGACGAAGGCGTGCGTGGCCTGATCGCAACGACTCTGATGCTCTCCGGAGTGACTTCGACCTGTGTCGGCAGCGCCGAAGAGGCGCTTGCAAGCAAGGGGCCCTTCTCTGCGGCGATGATCGATCTCACCCTTCCCGACGAGCGGGGAGACATCCTGCTCGGGCGGCTGCGAAAAAAGGGCCTGGTGACCCGCGCGGCGATCATGAGCGGAGCGCCGCCTCCCGAAGATGCCGATCCGGACGGCAAACCCGAGCGCTGGCTTCGCAAGCCGTTCGATCCCTCCGACCTCCTGCAGACGGTAAGCGAACTGATGGATTCGGATTCGAACGCGCGAACTGCAGCGCGCTAAGAAGAACGATCGGCCAGCGCTTGGATGTGCAGGGGCCCCGTTCCGCAACAGCCTCCAATGACCGACGCCCCGGCCTCCTTCCAGCGTTCGGCGAGCGCCGCATAGGCATCCGCGGCGGCCGGGCTCGTCGCACCCCAGCCGAGCCCTTCGTTCTCCCGGCCCGCGTTCGCGTACACACCGGTCGGAACACCGAGCGCAGCGACCGCGTCGACGTACGCCGCGATTCGCGTTGCGGCGATACAGTTCACCAAGAGCCGGTCGATGCCGATCGACACGGCGTCCTTCCCGATTGACGCCAGCTTCTCGGGCGTCCGCAGCTCGCCGAACGGCCCGGCGGTCAAAGACAGCCAGACCGGCACGCCGGTCGCCATCGCCTCTTCCACGGCGACGAGCGCTTCTTCCCCATGGGCAAAGGTCTCGCAGAGCAAGACATCGCACCCCGCGTCTGCGAGAGCGGAGGCAACCTGACGATGCTCCGTCCGAGCCTCCTTGCCCGGGCTCAGGTCCGGTCGATAGCAATCTTCGACGGGCGCCATGCTGCCGAGCACGGTCTGCCCCGGCCCAACGGCATCACGCGCGATCCGAACCCCGTCGGTCAGCGCAACGCGCCAGCCATCGCCAAACGCACGAGGCTGAGTCCGAAACGTGTTGGCGGTGTGGAGCGTCGCGCCTGCCTCCACGTAGGCTGCGTGCACCTCGGCCAGCAACTTCGGCGCCTGATGGATCGCGCGAGCGCTCCATGTCGGCGCTTCGAGCGTCAGGCCGCGGGAAGCCAACTCGGTCCCGATCGCCCCATCGAGGATCTGCAACGTCATTGAAGAGTGCAGTCTAGCAACTGACCGGGCCCGGGGGAGCTGTTACGCTTCGACCGTGGACGCACGGACCCAAACCTCGTTCATCGCCGCGCTTTTGTGCTTTGCGCTAGCGGCGAGTGTCCTTTTGCGCACCCAACGCCAACGCGACCGATGGCTCTTTGGCATCCTCGCCACGAACACGGGTCTTTGGTACGTCAGCACCTTCGTGCTTGGCGTCGTCGGCCGAGTGCCGTTCTGGGAGCGCTTCAATTTAATCTGCGGCGTCTTGCTTCCGCTGGCGGCGGTGCGCTTCTTCAGCGTGTTTGCGCCTGGGGAGACCGGCCGCACGCGCTTCCTCAAGCGCGCCTCCGTCGTCGCCGCGGCGGTCCTTCTCGGCGCGATGTTGACACCGTTCTACGATCACGCGGTCGTCGTCGGGGGCCTGCTGCTTTACGCGACGGTCTTCCTCTCCCTGGCCCTCGGCTACCTCTACAAGCTGGGATTCGAAACCGACTCGCGCGTCGAAGGCGCGCGCCTTCGGTACATCGCGTTGGTCGGCGGCTTCGGCGGGCTCTTCACCTTGATCGAGTATCTCCCGTACGTCGGTCTCGACATCCCGCCGGTCGGCACGATCCTGATTCTCGTCTTCCTGTACGCGCTCTCCCAATCGATCACCCACTACCGCCTGTTCGACCTCTACGAGCTGGCCGGGCGCCTGGGCGTCTTGACCGCACTGGCCTTCGTGTTGGCTCTGATTTTATGGCTGATGCGCCTGGTTTCGGGGGAGCAGCTTTTCCTCCACGTCGTCGTATCGGCGTTCGTCGTCCTCATTCTCTTCGACCCCGTTCGAACCAAGGTGCAGGAATGGATTTCGCAAGTGTTCTTCCACGAACGCTTCGAGCTCGAGCGAACCATCCTGGCCCTTCGAAGGTCGATCGCGCACATCCTCGACGTCGACGAGCTCGGACGAGTCCTGATGGACGGGCTCGATGCGTCGCCTCGATTCACCCAGGGCGCGCTTTACCTGCTCGGGTCCGATACGCGCGTGTTCAAGCTGAAGAACCACTTTGGCCCCAAGCCCGCCGAGCGGGTCGAAATGGCGCCAGCGAGGCCGCTTCTCGATCGACTCTCGAAGATCGGCACGTCGGTCCTCGAAAACGCGGAACGCGAGCTCGAAGAGCGCAGGCTGGTTGGCGACGACCGGGAGGCCGAAACCGCGCACGACATCGCAGTCACGATGCGTGCGCTCCAGGC
>CAMYMX010000589.1 GCA_947259605.1 uncultured Polyangiaceae bacterium
AGGCGACGAACGCAGCCTGACCTACCGCTACCCTATCGCAGTCGCTGCATCGTTTGGCCTGCTCCACGGCTTCGGTTTCGCGGCCGTGCTCGGCGAGACAGGCCTCCCCCAGACCGAAATTCCGGCCGCCCTTCTGTTCTTCAACCTAGGGGTCGAGCTCGGGCAAATCGCATTCGTCTTCGCGGTCGTCCTCGTCTATCAGTTGATGCGACTCGCCGGGCGAGCGATCGTGAATCGGGACCTCTCGATCGCTGGGCTCCGCCCGCTTCAAACCCCAACAGCCTATGCAGTCGGCATCCTCGCCTCTTTCTGGATGGTGCAGCGCGTCGCGACGTTTTGGTCGTAGGCGATGGCGGATGCGAGGCGGTGCTAGCTTTCCCCGTCGTCTGTGCTCGAAGAACGGAGCTCCAACGGATCGCCGGCTTCGCTCGTGATCCGTGTCGTCGACGTCGGAGGCACCAACTCGATGCCGGCCTCTGCGAATCGGCGAACGATTTCGAGATTGATGCGCTCGGCGAGCTCGCAGAACGCCCAGTAATCCGCCGGCTCGTACCAGTAGAAGATGACAATGCTCAAAGAGTCCGGGTTGAATTCATCGAAATAGACGCGGGGCGGCCGGTCCGCGGACATGCCCTCATGGTCTTTCAAGATCGCTCTGACGATGGCGAGCGCCTCCCGAATCTGCGCCTCGGAGGAACCCACGGCCATCCGGAGCCTGGTCTTGCGGCGGATGCTCTGCCGGCGATCGACGTTCTCGATCTCCATCGCGGCCATCTTCTCGTTGGGGATCGAGGTCACGTTCCCGTCGAGTTGGCGTATCCCAGTCGAACGGAGCCCGATGCGCTCGACGACGCCATCGTAACCGCCCGCAATGATTCGCTCGCCGACCCTATACGGTTGGTCGATGAAGATCGTGAGGCTGCCAAGGACGCTCTTGAGGGTGTCCTGTGCTGCGAGCGCGACGGCGAGGCCGCCGATGCTGACGCTTGCAACCAATCCCATGAGCGGGATTCCGATCGCAGTGGCCCCTTGGAACACCAGGACCACGACGACGGCGATCGCAATCAGCCGAGCCGTGAGGCGAATGAGGCTCGCGTCCAGGCCTTCTGTTTGGATCCTTGGACGGCTCACGACCATCTCGCCGATGCCGAGAATCAGAATCCAGAGCACCCAGGCAAGCGACAGGTAGGCGACCGCCGTAGTGCTGAGCTTCATCCCGCTCGCAACATCTCCGCTCAGCAAGATTTCCTCGGCGAGCCACGGAAACAGGAACGCCGCGACCATGAAGAGCAGCACCGGAACCGTGAGTCTCGTCAGGTACCGCCACCCTGATCGTACCTTGCCACGCCGGCGCGTGAATCGAAAAGCCACAGCGATCAGAACCAGCGCCGCAAGGAGCGATCCGAGAAGCGCAACCCACTTCCAAATCGCTTGCCCCCACGCAACCGTTCGCATCGGCTCGGGCAAGGCGTCGACCCAAGTGATCGGAACATTCCATCCTCCGTACACCTCGAGAAAAGAGCTGACGTTCTCGATGGGGGGCGGCTGGCGGTAGGGCAGATGCCAAGTGCGCTCGTAGAACTCCTGCGCGCGATCGACCGTCTCTGGATCAAAAAGAAACTCGCCGGCGCGCGTTCCCTTCGCAACGCGATGAATCCTGATCTCCGTGTGAGGTACGGTCCAGCTCTCGAAGTCGGCACGGTTCTCCACGTCGTCGTTGCCCGGAACCTCTTCGAGCGGCGGGCGCTGGATCCGCGAAAGCACTTCGTAGAGGTAGACACTCACATCGTCGCCGGTTTCAAAGCGAGCCTCGGGCGCGACCTCACTGAGGTCGAGCGTTCCTTTGATTCGCGCGTCGAGCGCCAGGAGCTTCTGAAGCCCCTCCTTGGTGCGCTGGCCCTCACCTTCGTCGCGGACCAAAGCCCACTTGGACTTCGAGGAATCGAGAAAGGTGCGGAGGGTCTCGCGGGGGCTCGAGGTCACCGCAGGCTCGAGCGGATGTTCCACGGGCTGTGCGTCGGCCGAACGGTGCGCCCCTGCCCCGAGAACGACGAGGAGCCCCGCCATGACCGGCGGCACCGGAGATCGCTTCACCTTTCGCATCCTGCGATTGGTACCGCAGAAGCGTGCTTTCGTCACCACTACAGCGAAGAACCATCCCTTGGGCGCGAGTTATGCAGCCCCACCAGCCGCGCGATCATGACGGCGAGGTAGAGCGTCCCGAACATGCCTTCGATTGAAGACAACGAGCGGGAAAGCCCCGAGATCGGCGTGATGTCGCCGTAGCCCATCGTCGTGATCGACACGACGCTGAAGTAGAGCAAAGCGCTTTCTAGCTCTGCTTGGTTGCTTCCTACTGGAAGTCCCGTGAACGAACCGGGTTGGAGCAGCTCGACCATCAGGTACAGGGATCCAAAGGCTACCGCGACGAGCACGTAGGCCACAATCGCGCCCAATATCGCGTTGGTGCCCACCTCCCTCATGCGAAAAAGATCGGTCACGATCAAGGGCACCGCATAGCCGAGCCAGAGAATCACGAGCGCGATCGACGCCAAGGAGAAGCCGCTGTGATCCAGGACCATATCGGTCCAGCGCGTGGCGAGCGTTACGGCCGTAAGCACGAAGAACGGCAGTCGATGTCGGCTCTGCCACGCCGCCGAGTACGCGCCGGCAAGCAGGACGACGTCGAAGAGGAGCTCGAGGCCGTAGCCCGCCCGCTCGGCGGACAAGACGGGTGCGA
>CAMYMX010000590.1 GCA_947259605.1 uncultured Polyangiaceae bacterium
CGGTCTACTCCGACGCAGACGCGGAGATGCCCTTCGTGGACGAGGCCGACGAAGCGATTCGCCTAGGCCCTGCGCCGAGCGCAGAGAGTTACCTTCGTATCGACAAAATTCTCGAAGCTGCGGCGGCCACGAACAGCGACGCCATTCACCCAGGCTACGGTTTCCTTTCCGAGAACGGCGGTTTTGCGGAGGCTTGTGGACAGGCGGGCGTGATCTTCATCGGGCCGACTCCTGACGCCATCCGGTCGATGGGATCCAAGCGCGAGGCCAAGGCCCTGGTCGAAAAGGCGGGCGTTCCGGTCATCCCCGGCTACGACGGTTCGAATCAAGACCCGAAGGTTCTCGCCGAAGAAGCGATCAAAATTGGCTTTCCGGTTCTGCTCAAGGCAAGCGCGGGTGGCGGCGGCAAGGGCATGAAGCGAGTTCGTCAGGCGAGCGAGTTGCCCGATGCAATCGCTTCGGCGGCCAGAGAGGGTCAGAGCTCTTTTGGAGACGCGACGCTCTTGGTCGAGAAGTACATCGAGGATCCGCGGCACGTCGAGATCCAGATCCTCGGCGATTGCCACGGCAACCTGATTCACCTCAACGAGCGAGAATGCTCGATTCAGCGCAGGCACCAGAAGATCATCGAGGAGACCCCGTCCACGGCGCTCGATCCGGCACTTCGAAACCGGATGGGGGAAGCGGCGATACGCTGTGGCAAGGCGATCGGCTACACGAATGCCGGCACGGTCGAGTTCATCCTGGCGCCCGACCGAAGCTTCTATTTCCTCGAAGTGAACACGCGCCTTCAGGTGGAGCATCCGGTCACCGAGTGCGTGACGGGGCTCGATCTGGTCGAAGAGCAGATCCTGGTGGCCCAAGGCGAGGTGCTTCGTACCGCACAAGAGGCGGTCCGCTTCGAGGGCGCCGCCATCGAGGTGCGCCTCTACGCGGAAGACCCGGCTGCCGGCTTCCTTCCTCAGAGCGGACGGGTGGTCGATTGGGACCTGCCGGCCGCTGAGGGCCTGCGCGTCGACAGCGGAGTCGAGGCCGGCACCGAGGTCGGCATCCACTACGATCCGATGCTCGCGAAAATCATCACCTTCGCAGAGAGCCGCTCTGTCGCTCTTCAGAGGATGCGCCGTGCGTTACGCTCTCTGAGCGTGCAGGGCGTGACGACCAATCGAGATTTCTTGCTCCAAGTGCTTGACCATCCGGCGTTCATCGCGGGCGAGATCGACACGCACTTCATCGATCGTCACCTTCAAGACGAGCTCGGCGACCGCGTTCTAGAACCCGATCAACAGCGCGCGGCCATGGCAGCGGCACTAGCCGAACAGCAAAGGCGCGATGGCCACAGGGTTCTTCTCCCCGGAATTCCATCCGGTTGGCGAAACAACTACCACACTCCGCAGTGGGTCGAATACATCGTCGGCGATCGAGACCTGAGGGTGAGCTACCGGCATCTGGGCGACAATCAGTTCAACGTCTGGGTCGGCGAAGAAGAGCGCAGTGTCCGAGTCGCTTCCTGGGAGGCCCCGATGCTCACCCTCGAAGAGGGCTCGCATCGCTGGCGCGCACGGGTCAGCTTCGACGGCGACCGGACCTACGTCCACAGCTCGCGTTTCAGCATTGGCCTTCAGCGCAAGCCACGCTTCCCCGACAAGTCGAAGGAGATTCCAGCCGGCGGTTGCATTGCGCCCATGCCCGGAAAAGTCGTCGAGCTTCGCGTCGCCGAGGGCGACTCGGTGAAGGCCGGTCAGGTGCTCTTGATCATGGAGGCGATGAAGATGGAGCACACGGTTACCGCGCCGCAGGACGGCACCGTGGCCCAGGTCTCGGTGGTGGCTGGTGATCAGGTCGACGCCGACGCATTGCTCATCGTCGTCGCCGAATCTTGATCGCGCCGGTCAGGCGGCGTCCAGCTCTGCGATCATCTGGTCGCCGCTCAGCTGCGTTGCCGAGGCGCCCTCGGCATACTGCATGAGCCCGGCTCGCTCGTAGTGCGGCTTGATCCGATCGCTGAGGAGCCCGATCTCGCGCAGGTTCGGGACCAGACGCTTGAACATCACTTGGCGGAAAATCGCGAAGCCGGGTGAGTCGGTCACGAACTGCGCCCACTCTTTGCGGGTCAGCTTGTGCTCGAACCACTCCTCGTACACTTCGAAGGAGAGGAAGCGATTGCGCATCAGGAGCGCCACCTCGAAGGCCCAGTCCTCTCGTTCCCGCCGTTCACGGTCGCTCAGCTCCAGCCGGAAATGGTCGCGCAGGGCGATGACCCCATAGTGCACGTGCCGGGCCTCGTCCTGGATGACCATCTTCAGCAGCTGCTTGAGCATCGGCTCCCCGGTCATTTGATACATCGTTCCAAAGGCACCGAGGGCCAGACCCTCGACCATGATCTGCATGCCCAAGAACTTCACGTCCCATCGGGAGTCCTGGATGAGGGCGTCGATGATCACGAAGAGGTTGTCGTTGATCTGGTAGAGCTTGTTCATCTTGGAGTCGAGGTAGCGGTGAAACACCTCGACGTGGCGGCCTTCGTCGACGACCTGGGTCGCCCCGTACAGCTTGCCGTCGAAGAACTGCACGGCTTCGGTCACCTGGGCCGCTGCGAACAGCGCTCCTTGCTCACCGTGCAAGAACTGACTCAGCATCCAGGAGGCGACGCTCGAGTTGAGCCGCCGTTCTTCGAGGTCGGTGAGCTTGATTCCTTTTCCACGCAAAGCGTCGTAGTCCATGAAGT
>CAMYMX010000591.1 GCA_947259605.1 uncultured Polyangiaceae bacterium
CAGCGGGCGACGCCGAGGCGACCGGAAAGGTGCTGCTTGCCTTGGCGCCACAGCTGCCGCGAGTCTACGGGGAGCTCGTGCGTCTCCAGAAACGCTACGCAGCGTTCCAAGACGCCGAGCTTGCAGCGTGGAAACGCTTTCGTTGAGCCTGAAAATCACCAACGCGCGCTTGATTTGGGTGCCGTTCGCCTTGATGGCGATCGGCAGTTGGACACCCGTCATCGGCATGTGGCTCAATGGGATCGAATGGTCGGGGGCTGCCGGGCGCGCCGTCTCGTTTTGGTACACGGTCCCCGTACTGGTGACGATTCTGCTCGTTCAGGGACCCTGGTTGAAGCAGCCCATCCTGAAGCCACTCGGGATTCAGTTCTCTGTCAATCGATGGTGGGGCATCGCCTGGCTGCTCCCTGTCGCGATCCTCTTCGTCGGCATGCTCGTCACCTGGGCCGCAGGCTTCGATCCGGTCCTAACGGTCGAGCAGCTGATCGAAAACAAACGTTCGGCAGTGCCGCCCGATCAACTCGTGGAGTTCGAAGAGTACCTGGCACAAACCCCGCCGCCCCATCCTTTGATGCTGATCGCCATGGGAATGCCCGCGGGCTTGACCTTCAATCTCATCCCGGGCCTCTGCGAAGAGATTGCATTTCGAGGCTACTACTTCCGCGAGGTGTCGGGCGGCTTTTGGAGCCGCTCGACCAAGATCGGTCTCCTGTGGTGGCTGTGGCTGGCGCCATCGGTGGCGATTGGAAACCTCTACGGCGCGCCGGGCATCGAAAGTGTTCTGCTCGCCCTTCCCTGGTGCATCGTGGCCTCCTGGGTGCTCGTCTATCTGCGCGTTCGGAGCGATTCTGTGATCGCCGTCGCGGTCGCACGAGGCACCATGCTGGCCCTGACCGCCGCCGCGCACGATCTCACGTTTGGTGCGCCAACTTGGATCGCACCGTTCTACGGAATCGGCGGCATCGTCGGGCTTCTCGTCATCTGGGTCGCCTTCTGGATTCATGATCGGAGTCGTGCGAAGGGTCGGCTGACGACGAGCTGAGGAGAACCACTTGGGACACTCGGAGAAGCTTGGGCTCCACGCCCGCTATGGAGGCTATGCCCTCGTCACGGGAGCAGCGCGGGGGATCGGACGCGCGTTTGCCAGCCAACTCGCGGAATACGGCTTCGACCTTCTGCTCGTCGATCGCGAAGGCGAAGAGACGATCGCGCTCGCCGAAGAGCTGAGCGCGGCACACCGAATCGACGCGCGCTCGCTGATCTGCGACCTCGCCGAGCCTGGCCTCGAGAAGAAGGCGCAAACATGGGTCGACGAATTCGAGATCGGGCTTCTGGTGAACAACGCAGGCATCTCCGTGCTCGATCCGTTTTTCGACATTTCGCTAGAGTCGCATCTGAGGACACTCGATTTGAACTGCCGCGCGACCCTCGTCCTGACCCACATCGTCGGCAAGGCCATGGCAGCCCGGGGTCGCGGCGGGATCGTCATCGTCTCATCGGCGTCCGGGCTCTCGGGCTCGCCGTACTTCTGCCATTACGCGGCCACGAAAGGCTATGGATTGAACCTCGCGTGTGGCCTTTGGTCAGAGCTTCGAGGCAGCGGCGTCGATGCGGTCGCCGTTTGCCCCGGCATGACGGACACCAAGCCCGTCCAGGACCAGAGCCTCGGCGAGGATCTTCCCTTCTACGTTCCGATCAACGGGCCAGAAGTGGTAGCACTCGGCGCGCTGCGCGCACTTGGCAAGCGACCTGCTCTCATCCCTACGGTAGCCGACCGCATGTCTGCCGGCTTGCTGTCGAAGGTTTTTCCCAGAGGCTGGACCCTCTCGATCATGAAGCGATCGATCGAAAAGATGCGCGGTGGCTAGGCGCGCGCTCAGCCCTGGCTCGGCGGCTTCCGCACCTTGAGCCTGCCTGCACGCCAGCCATCGACGCCGCTGGTGTACCACTTCGAAAATCGACGGTCTGAAGGGCCGCCGCAAAGCGCAGAGTGCAGGATCGGCTTGCGCATGTCAGCGACGAAGCGAAGCGATGGCGTAAACGAAGTGAGCCTACCGGCGGAGCGATAGATCTGACCCTGATGGGGCGTCGCGCGTCCGCCGGGGATCGGGATCGGCCCTGGATCGAAACCGAGAAAGCGGGGGAGCTTTCCTCCAAAGAACATGTTGCTGAGGGTGAGTCGATTTCGTCGGCCCCAGGGCTCCGGCCGCTCGTTTGGCACTCGGGCTAGCGCGGCCCGCCAGACCTCCTCGCGAGTGCGCGACCCGAGCCACGGGGACGACTCAGCCACGAGGATGCGGTCGAAATTCTGATAGAAGTCGATGAATGTGCCTGTGGCGTCTCGAAGGTGCTCGATGACCTGGGCACCGGATGCCGGACCGAACATCTCCACGAGGAGCTCCGCGTAAAAGAGCTCGAACGCGGTCGGCCCAGTCGAGTGGAGCTCGTATCGGCAGTCCCAGGCGCGGAGTGCGTCGGCCATGGGTCCCCCTCCGAGGAGCGGCTCGAGGATCTCGAGGAACTCGGCCGCCTGGATCGAGTACGTGTCCATTTGAATCGCGCGAAAAGAGTCGACGTCGTGATCGTCGCGCGTCTGCAGGAGCTCGGTGATGCGGCGTGCGCGGTAGTCGCCCATGGGTGCGTTGATCGGGTCTGCTCGACCGAGGTGGTTCAGATCCTGGTTGGCGGTCACGACCATTCCGTCTTGCGGGTTGTGGACCC
>CAMYMX010000592.1 GCA_947259605.1 uncultured Polyangiaceae bacterium
TTCGATCAACGAAAGCTACGACCTGCTCGCGAAGATGGGGCTCTCCCTCGTCGGCGAAGAGTTTCAGCCCATCGCGCACTGCCTGATCGGCGTGGCGGACGTGGCGGTCACCGACATCCGGCGAGTGTACTCTCATCCCGTGGCCTTGGCGCAGTGCGGGGAGTTCTTGGAGACGCTGCAAGACTGTCGCGTCGAAGCCTTCGCGGACACCGCAATGTCGGTGGCGAAAGTCAAGCACGACGCCGACCCGACGCAGGCGGCCATCGCAAGCGAACAAGCCGCTGCGCTGCATGGCTTGCCCATCTTGCGCAGGGAGATCGCCGATCACCCGGAGAACTACACGCGGATGGTGGTGGTGGCGTCAGAGCCTGCGCACTATGAGCGCGGGGTTCCCTGTAAGACCTCGTTGATCTTTTCGACCATTCACGAACAAGGCGCGCTGGCTCGGTGCATCGCCATCTTCGCCAAGCGGGGCTTGAATCTCACCAAGATCGAATCACGACCGAAGCCGGACACGCCCTTCGAATACATTTTCTACGTCGACTTCGAGGGCAACATCGATCGCGAAACGACACAAGCGGCGCTCCATGATCTCGACGAGGTGACGACCTTCTTGACCGTCCTCGGTTCTTATCCCACCCGCCGAGCGGGCGTTAGCTAGCGAGCGCCTCGGCGACGCCGGCGATCCGGTCGGCATCGCTGTCCAAGCCGGCCGCCAGGCAGGTCGCCGACACCATCTTCAGGGCGGCCGCTTCGCCCGGACTATCCTCCTCAGTCCGAGCTGCCGCCAGCGCTTCGAGCGAGTCGATCATCGCGTCGTGCCGGCGGCCGCGCGCGAGCTGCAGGCAGGCTGACGCGATTGAAATTCGAATCTTCGCGCCAGGTTTTCGACTGGGACTCTTCCTCGCAGCCTCGAGTGCGTCCACTGCGGATCCGATGTCGTTGCGACTGATGTAAGAGACGACACGCAGGCAATGGGCCCCGGTCAGATCTCCACCTGCCGCGATGGCAGACTCGATCAATGCATCAAACTGCTGATGGTCGCGGTCTCTCAGAATCTGGACAATCGCTTCGGCGCTGTTCTCGAGGGTCGCCTCGGGAACTGGAATCGTTGGCCGATCATCGTCGAGATCAGGCGGTGGGACGCTCGGCAATCGGACCGCTTTGCTGATTTCCGACGCCGCTGAACGCGTATCGACGTCGGGCTGATACTGGACGGCGGCGGCAGCGAGCCGGACCGCGGCGGCCGAGTAGCCGAGGTCCGCCGCGAGAGACCCTGCCTCGAGAATGGCCTGCGCACCCCGTTCGAGGTCACCGCCCTCGCAGAGATACGCACCCACCGTCGCGGCCATCGAAGGGCCGACCAAAGGCTCTGCGGTGTGCAGCGCTTCCGCGACGAAGCGATAGACCTCGCTGCGACGAGCAGGGGGCATACGCTGCAGAACGGCCCTGCGTAATAGCTCGGAGGTCGGCTTGCCTTGCGGCGTCAACAGACCGTCATTGACGAGCGCTTCGAGACAGAGGCGCCGCGTGCTCTCTGGGATGCCGTCGAGGCCAACCGCCGCATCGATGACGTGCCCAGACGAAGCGGGGAGGGCGGTGCAAGCGACTTCCAGGTAGCGCATCGACGAGGTGTCGAGCGTTGCGAATCGTTCTTCGAGCAGCGCGCGCGGCCCGAGGTACTGACGCCGCTCTCCTCCCTTTTCGCGCCAGACGAAACTCTTGCCGTCGTGAACCAAGTCGCCGGTGGCAACCATGGTGCGGGCGGCTTCCTCGATGCCAAGCACCGTCGTTCCGCCCGTGATCACCAGCTGCTTGGCGATTTCCGTGTCTGCGTTGGCGCCGAGGACGCCAGCGGCGACCAGAAGCGCTTCACTTGGATCGATCGCTGGAAGCTCGATGCGAACCGACTCCCGAAGCGAGCGAAGCCCAGCCGGAACGGTCGGCTCCGTCGTTCGAATGCAGAGGAGTGCGGACACGCTCTCGTCCGACAGGGTGGGGCCCAGAACCCAGAGCGTGGCCGGATCGAGCGCCGAGATGCGATCGATGTAAATCCACGGAAGGCCCTGCTCGGTACGCAGCGCTCGGAGCAGCACCTTGAGCGCGTGAATCGTCGCGTCCCGGCGTGGAGGGGTCGCGCAGGCGATGGCTTTGATCGCATCGGCTACTCCGGGCTCGGTTTGTTTGAGCTTCTGCCGCGCGGATTCGAGCGTCCGCCATGCTTTCAAGAGCGCGAGACGAAGGCCGCCAAGCGGCTCGAGCCCTCCGGGGACTGCGCCAATCTCCAAAAAAGCCGGAGGACGAAGCTCGTCGCGCAGCGCCAATATTCCGTTGCGCGCACCGATGCCTAGCGGACCCTTCAAGTAGAAGGTGGCCGGCTTCGAACCCGCAGCGGCCTTCTTGATCGGCTCGAGCGCGTGGCGAATGCTCGCCGGAACGGAAGCGGGCTGGAGCAGCCCCACTGCCTGTCGGCATTGCTCGAGAAGCGGACGACTCCGATCGATCGCTTCGCCTTGCAAGGCGAAGGAGCTGGTCGAAACCGAACGTCCGAACAGGTACGTTCGCGACGCTGCCTCGCGCGACTCGACGTCCAAGACCACTTCCCCCGCGTGCGCCTGGTTGGCCAGCAACTGCGCGCGATCGATCGCGCCGCCGCTATTGGTGGGTTCGCCTGCGTCGTCCTTAGCCCTTTGGATTTCACCGGTGGCGATACCGAATGCG
>CAMYMX010000593.1 GCA_947259605.1 uncultured Polyangiaceae bacterium
GCGCCGTCCTGAAGCTGTTTCGCGATGTCCGCGATTTGGGTCTGCGCTTCATCTTTGCTGCGCTTGGCGGAGGAGCGCTCCGAACCTGCGTACATGAGAAGGATGTGCGATGCGTTGATCTGATCTGCCATGTTCATCTCCCCTGACGGCGGAACCCTAGCAGACTTCAGCGACGCCTACAGAGTCGAAATTGGCGTCAACTTGCCCGCGCAGAGTGCCGCTACCGCGATGCGATCCACCTTCCCCGAGCGATTGAGCGGAAGCGCGTCGAGCACGCAAATGCGCTTGGGATGTTTGTGTGGCGCGAGCCCTTCCTCGAGCCGCTTGCCAAGGCGTTGGGCGCCGTACCGATCGGAGTCGATGACGAGAGCGGCCGCGACTTCCTCGCCCAAGTCCGCGTGAGGCAGCGAAAAAACACAGGCAGATACGACCCCCGGAACGGTTTCGAGCCAGGCCTCGACCTCTCGAGGCGCGACGTTCTCGCCACCGGTGACGATGAGATCGTCGAGACGCCCCCCAACCAACAGCTGCCCGTCCGCGAGAAACGAGCCAAAGTCGCCGGTCCGGAACCAGCCGTCGGGCGTCCAGCGCTCACCGCTACGCCCTTCCCCGAGATATCCGTCCATGAGCACGTCACCACGGATTTGGATCTCGTCGTCTTCGATGCGGACCTCAGCGCCGGGCAGGACCTCGCCTGAACCGGGTCCTCCGCTTTGTTTTGGGCTTTGCGTCGTCACTTGAGAACAGGCTTCGGTGCATCCGTACGTCGCGAGCGTCGGGACGCCTCGCTCCTTGGCCCTCTCCCGAAGCTCGAGCGGGAACGGCGCGCCGCCAACCAATACCGCACGAAGCTCTGGACTCGGTGTCCAGGCGGGGTCTTCCAAAAGCAGCAGGCGGCGTAGCATGGTGGGCACGGCGCTGAGAAGCGTCACCCGATCCTCGGCTATCTGACGGGTCAGCTTGCGTGGGTCGAAGGGACCGGGCCCCAGCACGACGCACCGCCTCGCAATGAGCGAACGCGTGACGACGGACAGGCCGCCGACATGGGCAGGCGGCATGCACAGAAGCCAGCGATCATCGGGAAGCCAGCCGAGATTCGACGAATGTGCGGCTTCCGATGTGATGAACGCGCGCCGGGACAAGCAAGCTCCGCGAGGCGTGCCGCTCGAGCCCGATGTGTAGGCGATGACCAGGGTCTGCTCGGCGGGGATCGAAACGGGCGGCGCCATGCGTTGGGCCGACGCTTCATCGGGGACTCTGCCTTCGATTCGATGCGTGGGCTGCGCTTCCTCCAGAATGACGGCCCGTTCATGATCGCGCAGGCCGGGGTGCAGCAACACCGCGGGACAAGCAAGCTCGAAGAGAGCGTACAACCAGACGATCGAGTCGACGTCGATCTCGGGCGTGAGCGCAACCCGGTCGCCGCGCTTCACCCCGCGATCGGCAAGAGAGGTCATCGCCGTGCGAACGCGCGTCGCAACATCCGCGTACGACCAGACTCGGTCGCCGGCAATCAGGCAGTCGCGACCCGGTTCTTCAATCGCCGCCGCCAGCAGGCTCAGCTCATGCATCAGGGTCCTCTTCGAATCGAAGCCCCAAGCCGGGCGCCCGGTGGGGAACGACCTGGCGGCCTCGAATTGCCGCGATCCGGTGAGGAGGCCAGAGCCCGAGGGCCGGATGCTCGCCCAGGCCCGCCGCGAGCTCGGTTTGCAGCGCGAGGGCGAGCTCCGCGCTCGCCGCGCGCGCGATCGGGCCGTCAAACATATGCGAAACGAGATATCGGGCGCCATGTTCCGCCGCCTTCTCGGCGACCTCGAAAGAAGCACGCAGTCCGCCTAGGACCATCGGCTTGATCACCACCGCAACGATCCGTCCGCTTTCAAGCAGCCGCCGCGAAAGCGCCTCGTCGCGAAGCGTCTCATCGAGCGCGAAAGGCAAGGGCAAACCCAAGGCGCTCGGCCAGTCCTCGGGCGCGACGGGTTCTTCGATCAGCTCCAGCTCCAGTGCTTCGAGCGCCGCGGCGTGCTGCCTCAGCAATGCGATCGGGATCCGGCGGTTCGCATCGAGACGCAAAGGCAGCGTTGGATTCGCCCTGCGAATCGCTCGAAGGGCTTCGATCTCGCGGTCCAGATCTGCTCCAATCTTGAGCTTCACGTGGGTCGCACCGTCCGCAAGTAGCGCTTCGGTCCGCGCGTGCCATGAATTGGACTCCGCCGTCATGACGAGGTCTGCGATGGGAACCGCCGGTCGTTCGGCGTCGCCGCCGAGGATCCGATGGACGGGCTCTCCGCGTGTATGACCGAGCCAATCGAGCAGGGCGGTCTCGAGCGCGAAGCGAGAGGACGGTTGGCGCAGCGGATGCGCCGCGAACGAGTCGATGATCATCTCCAAGGGGCTTGCAAGCGCGTCGACGACGAGGGGCTCGTTCGCGAGGGGCTGTAGCTCGTCGGCGACCTCCGCGATTGAATCGGGCGAGTAGCCGGGCAACGGCGAAGCCTCTCCAAGCCCAGTCGTGCCATCGCCGCGCATGAGCCGAAGCACGGCGAAGGATCGTTTCGAAACGCCTTCCGCTCCACCAACGAGCGCGTCCGAAAGCTCGCCTTCCAACAGGTCGATCTGGGCGTGAAGATGGGTCATAAAACGATCCCAATCGCCAGGAGAACCCCGAACGCAGAGAGCAGCTTCGCGGTGCCGGCCAACGTTTGATTGAGAGC
>CAMYMX010000594.1 GCA_947259605.1 uncultured Polyangiaceae bacterium
AAGGTACGAAGATTCTCGAAGCGGGCAAACGCGCCGACGGCCTTTACCTTCCGCTTCACGGTCGCATCGTCAGCAGGAGAGCCGACGGTACGCGAATTGCCGAAATGGAGCTGGGCCACCCGATTGGGGAAGAATCGCTTCTCCTGCGAAAGCCATCGCCCATCACGGTTCAAGCTGGGAGCGATGTGCTGTTGCTGCGTATGCCGAGTGCTCGGTTTGGCGACTTGTTGCTGCACCGTCCCGACGTCGTGCAGCACATCCAGATCCTGAAACGCCGTAGCGTGCACCAAGGGTACGCGTTCCTGGCGGGTCGAGAATAGGAGTCAAGCCAGCATCGCTCGGAGCTGCCGCTTCCAGCGCCCGACCAGCTCTTCGTAGTGGGCGTCCTTTGCCCGGAAGATACGCTCCATGGCCAGGCCGCGCATGAAGTAGAGAGTCATTTCGACCGCGGTTCGGGCCTTTGGATCGCCGCGACCCGTCAGCTCTTTGAAGGCGCCGTAGATGCGGCCGCCCAGGCCGCGCTCGAAAGGTTCGAGCTTCTCGAGCAGCGCGGGGTCGGTTCGTGCAGCGATCATGAGCTCGATCGTTGCCCAGTAGAGCGGATCCGAGAACATCTCCCAGAGCATGTCGACCATGGCGTCGATCGGCTCGTCACCCGCATCAAGCCGGACCTCGAGTGCAGCTTGGAACTCTTTGGAACGCTCGTCGGCCAAGTGCTCGATGGCCGCGACGAGCAAATCTGCCCTGCTAGGAAAGTGATGCAGCTGTGCCCCTCGTGAGAGCGCCGCCCGTTCGCCGACTTCGACCGTCGTCGTTCGCGCATATCCGAGGTCGATCAGGCTTTCGACCGTCGCACCGAGAAGCTTGCCGCGCGTGATCCGACGACGCTCGGCCTGGGGTATGCGCGCCCGGTTCGTCGGGACACCGGTCGCTGCTCTCTTCACGCCGGCTCACTCCTCAGTTGCGACGGTACATGGTCACGACCGCTGCGCCGCCGAGGCCGAGATTGTGCTGGAGCCCAATGCGGGCGCCCTCTACCTGCCGATCTTCAGCTTGGCCGCGAAGATGCCAAACGAGCTCCGTGCATTGAGCAAGGCCCGTCGCGCCGAGCGGGTGTCCCTTCGACAGAAGCCCACCGCTTGGGTTGGTGACGAACTTGCCGCCGTAGGTGTTGTCGCCGTCCTCGATGAATTTCTCCGCTCCGCCCTCGTCGCAAAGCCCGAGTGCCTCGTAGGTGAGCACCTCGTTCGTGGTGAAGCAATCATGGAGCTCGATGACGTCCACGTCTTCCGGCCCGATTCCTGCTTCTTCGTACACCGCATCCGCTGCGGTTTTTGCCATATCGAAGCCGACCATCTTGATCATCGAGTCCTCGAAGCTCGACTCGAAGTCGGTTCGCATGGTCTGGGCCGCAATGTAGACGGGGTTGGAAATTCCCTTCTTCTTGGCGAAGTCGTCCGAGCACACGATAGCCGCCGCCGCGCCACAAGTCGGGGGGCAGCATTGGTAGCGGGTAAGCGGATCGAAGACCTCGGGCGAAGCGAGGATCTCTTCGACCGATAGGAGATCTCGAAAGAGCGCGTAAGGGTTTTTGGCCGCGTGCTGACGCGCCTTCGCGTTCACCTTGGCGAACGTCTCGCGCTTGGCGCCGTACCTGCGACTGTACTCGCGCCCGGCTCCGCCAAACATCTGGGCGGCAGGCGGCGCAGCGGTGAACCCTTGGGTGTCTATCATCACGTTGACGTGAAGTCCCAACGGGTTGGGTCGATCGCCCCAGGCTGAGGCGAGTGCGCCTTTCTGCATCTGCTCAAAACCCACGGCCAAGGCACACTCGACGATACCGCCTTCGACCATTTGCTTCGCCAGCATCAAAGCGCTCGAACCTGTGGAGCAGTTGTTGTTGACGTTGTAGACCGGAATCCCGGTCAGGCCCACGTCGTAGACCGCGCGCTGGCCACAGGTACTGTCTCCAAAAACATAGCCTGCGACCGCTTGCTCGACGTCAGCGTAGTCCACCCCTCCGTCGGCCAACGCTGCCTTGATCGCCTTGGCGGCCATCACGTTGTAGTCCTCGCTTTGGCCGGGCTTGGCGAATGGCACCATCCCGACTCCGATTACATTTACTTTGCGTCCCATAAACAATCAGGTGTGACTGTTTATGGGAGTTTCGCAAAATGTCAACTGAAGATGCAGTCCACCAACTTGACGACTGCAATTGCGGTCACACACACCGGACATGAACCGCACTGCAAAAGGCTTCGAAGCGGCATGAATCTGGCGCCGCCCGATCGCCTTCGCGTCCTCAACGAGGCACCTCTGCGGCCGGAGGGCAGCCACGTCCTCTACTGGATGGTTGGCTTTCGAAGGCCGCGCTGGAATTTCGCGCTCGAACACGCGGCGTCACTTGCGGATTCGCTCGGCAAGCCGCTCATGGTTCTCGAAGCGCTTCGCGTTGGCTATCCCTGGGCGAGCGATCGATTTCATCAGTTCATCCTCGACGGCATGCGCGCGAACGCCGGGTACTTTGCGAAAAAAAGTGTCTTTCATTTCCCTTACGTAGAGGCAATTGCGGGACAGGGGCGGGGCCTTCTTTCCACGCTCGCCGAGGACGCTTGTGTCGTCGTCACCGACGACTATCCCACGTTCTTCATTCCAAAAATGCAAGAAGCGGCGGCGTCGCG
>CAMYMX010000595.1 GCA_947259605.1 uncultured Polyangiaceae bacterium
AGCCGAGGCCCGGCTTTTTGCAAGGCGTGCGCGAAGTGACCGCGAACTACGACATCCCGCTGATCTTCGACGAAGTCGTGACCGGGTTTCGGATGGGCCTCGGTGGGGCGCAGGCGACGTACGGCGTCACGCCCGACCTTTGTGCGCTTGGCAAAGCGATCAGCGGTGGGCTTCCGCTCGGCGTTCTGTGCGGACGCGAGGACCTCATGGCGATCGCCAACCCGAAGCGGCGGCTTCAGATGCTCCCCTACTCGATGCAGACCGGCACGTTCTCCTCGAACCCGGTCTGCGCCAGCGTCGCCTGCGCGATCATCGAAGAGCTCGAAAAGCCGGGCGTCTACGAACGCTTGGACGAGGTCGGGACGAGGGTTCGGGCGGGCCTTCGCGACGCGATCGCGCAGGCGGGCATCGAAGCCTGCGTCACGGGCGTCCCGAGCGTGTTCGAGATCTGGTTCACCAAGGACGAACCCTACGATCATCGCTCGGCCAAGGGTTCGGACTTCTACAAGAACATCCGCTTCTCGGATCTTCTGCTTCAACAGGGCGTGCTCAAGGCGGCGGAGAAGTTCTTCATCTCCGCGGCGCACAGCGACGAAGACATCGAGCAGACCATCGAGGCCTTTCACGTCGCCCTCGAACAGCTCAACAGGGAGCTCGCATGAAGCGCGTTCTCGTTACCGGCGCCTGCGGAAACATCGGCGCGAACGTGGTCGACCTGCTGGTGCAGCGCGGCTACGCGGTGCGGGCGGTGGATTTGGACAGCACCGGGTCCCGCAAAACCGCCGCGCGCTGGGCGGATCGCGTCGAGATGCGCTTCGGCAGCATTTGCAGCGAAGCCTTGGTTCGAGAGGCCGTCTCCGGCGTCGATCACGTCATTCACTTGGCGGCGACGGTGCCGCCCGGCACCGACGTCGACCAGGCCGCCGGGTATGCCGTCAATGTCGTCGCTACCCGCGCGGTCATCGCAGCCTGCGAAGCACAAACACCGCCTCCACGCCTGACCTTCACCTCGACCGCCGCGATTTGGGGACGCAACGACCAGGTCGACGGCCCGCGACGCGCCGACGAAGACGTCTCCCCGAGCGACAACTACTCGCGACAAAAGGCGGAGTGCGAGTCGATGCTGCGCGCGTCGAACCTCGACTTCGTCATCTTCCGCATCGCAATGACGCCACCGGTCGCACCCGGCGCCCTCTCCCCCTTCGTCTTCGACATGCACCCGGACATGCGGGTCGAGTTCACGCACCCCAAGGACCAGGCTCTCGGCATCGTCAACTCGTTGGTCGTCGACGAGATCGCCGGCCGCACGCTCTGCCTCGGCGGCGGCGCGCGTAACCGCTATCGGTACCGCGAGTTCATGAACATGGCCTTCGGCGCGATGGGGATCCCGCCCCTGCCGAGGTCCGCGTTTGGCGACGCGCTCTTCTTGACCGACTGGGTCGACTCCGAGGAGTCTCAAGCAATCCTCGACTACCAGCGTCGCGACGCGGCCCAGTACTTCGAGGAAGTGTCGGCCGAGCTCGGCGCGGCGCGCCACGTCATGAAGTACATCGGCCCGACGCTCACCCCGGTCATCCTCGCGCACTCACGGCACCACGCCCTGGCCGAGGGCAAACAGCCCCGTCTCCCCAACGCCTACCGTGCAATCACCACCGTACGCCGCGCCCTCAAAGCCGCGAAGAGCTACCTCTAGGATCGAAGCGACGATGGAAACCAGCAATCGAGTGCTCGACGCGGTTCTAAAGGGCTTGTCGCTGCCGCACATCGAAGAGCGGCTCCCTCGCGACTTCTTCTACAAGCTCGGGCTGAAGTTCCCCGAGCAGTACGGGATCGCGTGCCGCGATGTGTCAGCCTGCGTTCGACGCGCAGAGGCGCTCGGGGCCGGTCCGTTCCTTCATGCCACGGTGCTCGCTCCAAACTGGATCGAACACGGTAAGCGCGTTCGACGCTGCAAGCTCGAGGTCGCGCTCGGCTACGCTGGCGACGCTCAAATCGAATTCCTCGGGCCCGGCCAGGGCACCGAGCACTACGCGCGCGCGCTCGTCGACACCGACATCGCGTTTCACCACGTAGGCATTTTCCAGACGGGGATCGATGCACTCGGCCAAACGCTCACAGGGGCCGGATACCCCGAAGTCGTCCGCGGCGGAATCGCCCTCGGCAAGGCCCTCCGCATCGACTTCCGCTACTTCGACTCCCGCGCGGAAACCGACCTCTACCTAGAGCTCCTAGACTTCACCTCCCTAGGCATACAGCTCAGCCTAGCCCCCCTCCTACGAACCTACGCGAAACTAAGGGACACGCTCCCCCTCTAAAACCCTCGTCTTTCCAAAAACTTACACCCAACACCGCGAAAACTCGCCGCAAGCCATGCTCACATACGAAACCGAAACCACCATCGACGCGCCTCCGGCCGCCGTTTGGAAGCACCTCATCGACGTCGGCCGACACGACGAGTGGAGCGAACACTTCAGGCTGCGTGGCGAGCCCATCGCGGGCGGCCCGGCCCGAATCGAGTTCTCGCTCTTCGGCATCTCCACGGGCGTCAACGTCGCGTACCAAACGGTCGATGAGCCGCGCGAGCTTCGCTGGCACGGAGGTCCCAAGGGCCTGGTCTACGGAAGTCATTTCTGCATTCTCGAGCCACTCGACGGCGGGACCCGAACGCGGTTTCGGCATG
>CAMYMX010000596.1 GCA_947259605.1 uncultured Polyangiaceae bacterium
GTCACCTTCTTGATGACGGTCACCGGGCGCCCGGTCTTGGAAGCCACCTGCGAGATCGCCCGGTTCTGGTCGAGACGGACCATGGCGCTGAAGCACGAGGCATCGAGATCCGGCGCGTTATTCATGGCGATGTAGCTGTTGGTGTTGGCCGGGTTTCCAACGACGAGCACCTTGACGTCGCGACTGGCCACATCGCTCAGCGCCTTGCCCTGCCCGGTGAAAATCGCGCCATTGGCCTCGAGCAAATCCTTCCGAAGCATGCCCTTGCCGCGTGGCCGCGCGCCCACGAGCAGTGCAACGTCGCAGTCTTTGAAGCCAACGGTGGGGTTGTCGCTAGCCTCCATGCCCGCAAGGAGCGGAAAGGCGCAGTCCTCGAGCTCCATCATCACGCCGCTCACGGCCTTCATGGCCGGGGGAATGTCGACGAGCTGCAAGATGACCGGCTGGTCGCCGCCAAGCATCTCGCCTGCAGCAATTCGGAAGAGAAGGCTGTAGCCAATCTGGCCTGCGGCGCCTGTGACCGCGACACGCATCGGTTTCTTCGACATTGTTTTCTCCCTCCAAATGCTGATTGCTAGAGAAGACTCTGCAGTGTGCTGCCCATGTCGGATGGCGTCGGAGCGACCTTCACCCCGGCGTCCTCGAGGGCCTCAATCTTGGCATCCGCGGTGCCCTTGCCTCCGCTGATGATGGCGCCTGCATGACCCATGCGTTTGCCTGGCGGGGCGGTGCGCCCAGCGATGAAGCCGGCGACGGGCTTTTTGAAGTGGTCTTTGATCCAGGCCGCTGCCTGCTCCTCGGCATTTCCGCCAATTTCGCCGATGAGAATCACACCGTCAGTGTTGGGGTCGTCGTTGAATAGCTTCAAGACGTCGATGAAGTCGGTCCCGTTGATCGGGTCGCCGCCGATACCAACCGCGGTGCTCTGACCGATGCCAAGCGCGGTGAGCTGGCCGACCGCTTCGTAGGTCAGGGTACCGCTCTTCGAGACGACGCCGATCCGCCCCGCCTTGTGGACATGGCCCGGCATGATGCCGATTTTGCACTGATCGGGTGTGATGACGCCCGGGCAGTTCGGCCCGATGAGACGGGTCTTATCCTGCGAATCTAGAACGCGTCGAACTTTAATCATGTCCATCACCGGGATGCCCTCGGTGATGCAGACGACCAGCGGGACCTCGGCGTCGACCGCCTCCAGAATCGCGTCAGCGGCGAAGGGCGGCGGCACGAAGATGGAGGAGGCGTTGGCCCCGGTCCGCTTCACCACGTCCCGCATGGTGTCGTAGATCGGCACGTCCATGAGCGACTGGCCGCCCTTGCCCGGCGTGCACCCAGCGACGACCTTGGTGCCGTAGGCGAGCATTTGTTCGGTGTGGAACTGGCCAACGCTGCCCGTCATACCCTGAACGACGAGCCTGGTGTTCTTGTCTACGAGAATCGACATCGCGCTTATCCCTTTGCCAATTCGACGATCTTCTTGGCGCCCTCGGCCATCGTGGCCGCCGACGTGATGGCCAAACCCGAGCTGTCGAGGATCTTTCGGCCCTCTTCGACCTTGGTGCCCTCGAGCCGCACGACGAGCGGAACCGTCAACCCGAGCTCTTTGGTGGCCGCGACCACGCCGTTGGCGATGGTGTCGCAGCGCATGATGCCGCCGAAGATGTTGACGAAGATGCCCTGAACGGCATCGGACTCGAGGATGATCCGGAAGGCCTGGGTGACGGCCTCTTGACTTGCACCGCCGCCGACGTCGAGGAAGTTCGCCGGTTCGCCGCCGTAGTGCTTGATCGTGTCCATGGTGCTCATGGCCAGGCCGGCGCCGTTCACGAGACAGCCGATGTTGCCGTCGAGCTGGATGAACGAAAGGCCCGCTTCCTTGGCCTCGGTTTCGGTCGGCGCCTCTTCGGACAGGTCGCGCACTGAATCCCAAAACGCTTTGTGGCGGAACTCTGCATTCGAATCGAAGTTGACCTTTGCGTCGAGCGCGATGACCTGCTCGTCCTCTGTGAGGATGAGCGGGTTGATCTCGGCGATCGAGCAGTCTTCCTTGTCGAACAGCTTGGCAAGCCCTCCCAGCAGCTTGCTGAAGTTCTTCTGCTCCTGCTTGGAGAGCCCAAGCCCGAACGCGAGCTGACGAACCTGGTAGCCTTGGAGCCCGACGGCAGGGTCAATCGAAATGGTGTGAATCTTCTCCGGGGTGCTCGCGGCCACCTCTTCGATGTCCATCCCGCCTTCCGTCGAGGCCATGATGGCGATTCGACGGCTCTCGCGATCGACGACGAGGGCTAGATAGAGCTCGCTCTTGATCGCGAGCCCTTGCTCGACGAGGAGGCGCTGCACGACCTTGCCTTCCGGACCGGTCTGGTGCGTGATCAGCGTCTTGCCGAAAATCTCGTTTGCTGCCGCCGTCGCAGCGGCGACGCCCTTGACGACCTTCACGCCGCCGGCCTTGCCTCGGCCACCTGCGTGAATCTGCGCCTTGACGACGACGACCTCGCTGCCCGTTTCGTCGATGAGCTTTTTTGCCGCCGCGGTCGCTTCTGCGGGCGACATGCACGCGATGCCCTTCGGCACGGGAATCCCGTACTTCCGGTAGAGTTCTTTCGCTTGATACTCGTGAATGTTCACGGTGCTTGCCTCCTCAAGGTCGCCTCCATTGCGTGCAGAGCGGCAGGGCT
>CAMYMX010000597.1 GCA_947259605.1 uncultured Polyangiaceae bacterium
TACTCCTCTTCGAAAATCAACCACTCGAAGAGGGTGGCCTCCCGCCCGCCGTACTCTTTTGGCCACGAGACCGCCGCCCAACCTGCGTCGAAGAGCTTGTGCTCCCACTGCAGGTGAAGTGCGAAACCCTCTTCGGTGTCTCCCGAAGGAAGTGCCACGGGAGGCACGTTGGCTTCGAGCCACGATCGGCACTCGTCGCGGAAGGCGTTCTCTGAAGCCGTGAAGTTGAGATCCATCGCTGCAGCTCAGGCGCCCAGACGTTCGAGCGTTGCTTCGGCCTCGGCCATGATTCGTTGAAGGAGCTCGGCCACCGTGGGGATTTCGTCGATCACGCCCGTAACCTGACCCGTCGGCAGGATACCGGTCTCGACGTGGCCATCGACGATCGAGGCCTTGGTCAGCATCGGGGCGTTCGCCGCCATGGCCAGCTGCGCCCAGGTGAGCTCCTGGTTCTGTTTCATCGCGAGACCTTCTTCGAGCAACTCGGGCAGGGAGGTGCCGGTGACCTTCATGAGGGACAAGGCGTTGAGTGCCGCTCGCGGGAAGCGGGTGAGCGGGTTGGCCTTCTCGAGCTGGTCGATGAGGAGAGTTCGGATGACGCGCTGGGGATAGCCGTCGACCGCCTTGGTGACCACGGTGCCGTTTGCCTTGGTGTCGAGGTAGATCTGCTTGACGTGATCCGGGACCTGGCTGTCCTTGGTCAGCAGGAATCGCGTTCCCATCGCGATCCCCGCGCCTCCAAGCGCCAGGGCGGCAACCAGGCCACGGCCGTCGCGGAAACCGCCTGCGCCAACGACGGGAATGTCGACCGCGGCCGACACATCTGGAATGAGAATTGAAGTCGGGACCTGTCCGGTGTGGCCACCGCCCTCCTGCCCTTGAGCGATGACAGCATCGACGCCCCAGGCTTGCACTTTCTCCGCGTGGCGCCGAGCGCCAATCGTCGGCATCGTCAGCACGCCGGCGTCTTTGAACGTTTTGATGACGCGCTCGCCCGGTGCCTGCGCGAAGCTGGCCACCTTGACCTTCTCGTAGATGAGAAGCTCAGCGCGCTTCATGATGTCCGACTGGTCGGCGCGCATGTTGACGCCGAACGGCTTGTCGGTCCGGCTTTTGACCTTCGCGATTGCCTCTTGGAGCTCCCGAAACGTCATGGTCGCGGCAGCCAGAATACCGAGACCACCGGCCCGGCTGGTGGCCGAGGTGAGGCTTGCGCCGGACACCCAGCCCATCCCCGTCTGGATGATCGGATACTCGATGCCGAACATGTCGCAGATGCGGGTGTGGAGAGCGGACTTCGTCGTCTTGGCCTTCTTGGGCGCTGGCGCCTGCACGGCCGTGATCCGAACGGGGGGTTTGCTCTTTCGCGCCCCGGTCTTGGGCTTCGCTTTGGAGGATACGGAGGCGCGCTTCTTCGGAGTCGCCTTTTTTGTGCGCGCGGGCTTGGGCGTTGCGGACTTGGCCGGAGCCTTCGTCGTCCGCTTGGCCTTGGGCGCCGCCGAGGCGCGCTTCTTTGCTGGAGGTTTGGTCGTGCGCTTGGCCTTCGCCTTGGGCGCGGTGGACTTCCGCTTCTTTGCGGGCGGCTTCGTCGTCCTCTTCTGAGCGCTCATTCTACGACTTCTTTCTGGGCGTAACCTTGCGGATCGAGCTCGCGCAAGATGCGGACTTGTTCTGGGGTCGGGACCGGGGTCGTGTCCAGCCCATCGGGAACCACCAGCTCGAAACCGGTGTTGTCGATCACCTGCTGCAGCTCCACGCCGGGATGCAGCGACACCACGCGCATGCGCTGGTCGGGAGTGTTGAAGTCGAACACGCCAAGGTTGCTCACCACGCGCCGAATTTCGTGAAAGCGGCTCGTTTTGGGACCGAGGGCGGCGGCGCGGTCGTACCCCACCCCGCTCACCATATCGACCTTGGCCACGAGCGCACGTACGTTGTGATTGGGAACCCAGTAGCTGGTCACGTGGTTGATCGTATTGCCGGGCGCTCCGCGCACCCCCAGAAGCTGCGCTTTGGGTTGCTCCCAGCGACCGATGCAAGCGATGTTTTGGTTGCCGAACCGATCAATCTGGGATGCGCCCATCATGACGTGACGGCGTCCCCACCAGAGCGTGTCAAACACCGCTCCAAACGGCATCCAGCCCTCGACGTCTTGATCGCTTGGCGCGGTCCCGAGCGGAAGCGCCCTCCGAAGCAACAAGTTGAAGCCGTCGGTCATCAGCAAGTCTGGCTCGAACGTCGACTTCGCCAGACGGGCGCCCAGGCTCGGGCTCGTGCCCATGGCGCTGACCATGATCTCGCCGTCGTCACGAAAGCATTCCGCAATGGCAAGCGCGCAAACGTCGGCACGCGTTGCTTGGTCGCGACTCATGGCGACACCGCGTTCTGATAGTCCGCCTCGGTTACGTCGAGGTACTTTGCCCGAAACGCGTTCCACGCGTTGTCGTCTTTGGCGGTCGCCGCGTACTCGCGCTGGAGCTTCTCATCACGCGGATAGTCCGGGAGGCATTCGGTGAAATGCGCGCCACCAGGGGCTTCGACCACACCGCTCACCATCATGCGATTGATCAGCAGGCTCTGAAGCGGACCGCCGCTGACGAGCTCGTCCGTGGATACAATCTTCTCGCAGCTCATGTACGCCTTCTTGGCCGCCATGCAGAAGAGGTTGTC
>CAMYMX010000598.1 GCA_947259605.1 uncultured Polyangiaceae bacterium
GCCGAAGCGTTCGAACGGATGCTCGATGCCCTCTGGGACACCCCAAGCTACGACGGGGGCGACCAGGGGTTTTTGAACGTCTTTCACTCGGACTGGTATGCGATGGACGTCTCGCATCGCCTGCCGGCCGGCTACAACCTGCAGAACTTCATTTTTCAGTTTCTTCATGGCCACCCAAGCTTGAAGGAGACTCTTCTCCGTGAGGCCAGGGTCATCCACTATTCGGTACAAAAGCCCTGGCTCACGAAACCTGCCCTCACGGGCGGGTCGGAGGCATGGTGGACCGCCTACTTCGGCGCGCATCCCGAGAAGGCAAGCGAGTGGAGGCGCCGGTGGCATGCGATGGAGGACTGGACCTTCGACCACGCGGTGGCCGCGATCATCAAGTAATGAGCAGCAGCAAGCCCCTTCAAAGTGAGCTCCCGTGGTGGAAGCGCACCACCGTCTATCAGATCTATCCGCGCTCTTTCTCGGACCAAAGCGGCGATGGAATCGGCGACCTGCGGGGAATCATCGACCGGCTCTACTATGTGAAGTGGCTCGGCCTGGAAACTATCTGGCTCTCGCCCTTCTTTTCGAGCCCCCAGGCGGATTTCGGCTACGACATCAGCGACCATTTCAGCATCGCGCCCGAGTACGGGTCCCTCGAGGATTGCCGCCGGCTGATTGACGAGATCCACACGCGCGGGATGAAGGTGGTGTTCGACATGGTCTTGAACCACACCTCGGACCAGCACCCCTGGTTTCTCGAGTCCCGAAGCTCACGCGACAACCCGCATCGCGACTTCTACCTTTGGCGCGACGGACGCAAACCCTATGGCGCAGCGCCGCCGAACAATTGGCGTTCGATGCTCGGAGGCTCGGGCTGGTACTACGACGAGGCGACGGATCAATGGTACTGGGCCAGCTTCCTGCCGTTTCAGCCGGACTTGAACTACCGAAATCCAAAGGTGAAACGAGCGATGCTGGACATGGTCCGGCACTGGCTGCGCGAAGGCGTCGACGGCCTGCGCCTCGACATCTTCAACGCGATTTACAAAGACGCAGCATTCTCAGACAACCCGCGGTCCCTGCGTGCGATCCCGTCCGAAGACAATCCCGGCGGTTTCTTTCAGCGGGCGCTGCACACCCAAAACCACCCCGACACCCTTGCGTTTGCGCGCGAGTTGCGCGCCGTCGTCGACGAGTTCGACCAGCCGTCTCGCTTCATCGTCGGTGAGGTGTTCGGCTCGGCCGATCTGCTGCGCGAGTATTGCGGTCCGTCGGGAGAGGGTCTGAACCTCGTGTTCTTGTTTAAGAGCCTTCGCACCAAGTTCCAGGCTCGAGCGTTTCGGGGCCTCGTCGCTGAATTCGAATCGGCTTTTCCCGAGCCCTTTCATCCCACCTACGTCTTCGGCAACCACGATCGACCGCGCCAGATGGAGCGGCTCGGCGATGACTTGGATCGGGCCCGCTTGCTCGCGGCGTTTCAAATGACGGTTCGCGGCGTGCCCTTCATCTACTACGGCGACGAGCTCGGTCTTTCGCATCACCCAATGCCGCGCAGCAAAGCCCGCGACCCGCTGTCGGAGCGCTTCCGGTTCATTCCGAAAGTCCTGCTGCCCGCTCTACGGAAGCGCGGGATCCTCATGAATCGAGACCAATGCCGGAGCCCGATGCCCTGGCACGGCGGGCCGCATGCGGGATTCGCGCCACCCGGCGCCGACGAGCCCTGGCTACCTTTGCATCCGCAAAGCGCGCTCATGAATGTCGCCGCGCAACGAGAAGACCCGGCCTCGGTCTTGGCATCGTATCGGCGGATGCTCCGGCTGCGCGGCGGAAGCCTCGCACTTTCCGCTGGCGAGCTCACGCTGGTCGATCCACCCGCGGATCCGAACAAGGTGCTTGCGTATCGGCGGGTCTACGAGGACGCCAGCCGCCACGAAGCCGCGGACATTTTCCTCAACTTCTCGAAGGCGGAGGTGCCGATCGATCTGCGACATCTCCCTCGGGGTGCCGAAGCGCGCCTCTACTCGAACTTGCACGATACCGCGGTTGAAGCCAGCGGACGGCACGTCTTGCGTCCCTGGGAAGGCGCCGTGGTGCTGCGGGATCGACCCGCATGAGCCCGCGCCGACCGCGGTCCGCGGTATTGGGGCTCCTGTCGGCCGCGGCGCTGGCTGCGTGCTGCGGCGCTTCGATAGCTCTGGCGGACGCTCCCGATTCTGCGATCCAGCAGTTCGTCGGGACCTATATCTATGTCGGAGGTGACGCCGAGATCAAAGCCCTGGACCGCGCCATCGACGAGGTGGTCGACCAGATGAATTTCTTCATCCGAGGCATCGCGCGTCGACGCCTGCGCGCACCCAACCTCCCATCGAAGGAGGTCGGCGTGTTCTTCGAAAACGGGCAGATCCGGATCCATCGGCCCGGACAACCCGAGGTCTCCGCGCCTGCGGACGGCCGGACCATCACCTGGCGGCACCCCACCGACGGCGACGTGTTCCAAGTCAGTCATGGGGTCGACGAAGAGGGTGTGCTCTACCAGCGCTTCGAGGGCGAACGCAGCGTCTCGCGCAATCGATTCGTCCTCGGCAAAGACAAAAGACGCCTGACGATTCACACGGTCATCACGGCCGATCGGCTGCCGGCGCCGCTGCGATTCAAAATGACCTATG
>CAMYMX010000599.1 GCA_947259605.1 uncultured Polyangiaceae bacterium
TGTGGGTCGTCTGGCCGGCGTTCAGCTCGGCGATGACCTGATCGGAGGTGATTCCGTTGCACACGTACGAGGGCGACGTGGAGCGGGTGCCGGAGAGCAAGGGGCTGCAGCCGCCGCCATGGAAATCGCGATAGGCGCCGGCCGATGGGACCGCGCTTCCGTCCGAAGAGCTCCCGTTGAACGGAATGGCGAGGTTCGAGACCATGGTGAAGTCGTTCTCCATGCCCTGAAGAGGCAGGAGTGGCGTCGTGAGGGCGAACCCTCGGCCGTAGCTCGTGTCTGCGATGAAGTGGCCGCCCTCGGTGACGCTTTGACCATCGATTCGGCTTTCATTCTTGGCGTAGTTGTCGCAGCCGAGCGCCTGGCCGGCGAACAGGATCGCATAGCGCGCCGGGGCGCTTTGCGCAGCGCTTTGTCGCGACGGAAGCATGCACTCGAGCAGCGGCAAAGACACCGATGCGCCTGCCATGCCTTTGAGAATCGCCCTGCGATTGATCTTCATCGCCATGATTAGAGCCTTTCCTGGGCGCGTCGCGCGAAGCGCTCGGACGCGATGAAGTCGACGATGAAGGCCTTGAAGTCGTGTTGCCCCGACCGGAATGACTCGACCATCTCCTGGAGCAGCTCTTGTTCGTAAGCGCTGGTGGGACGGCCCAAGGCGAAGGTCAGGAACTGCTGCACGGCGCAGGCATCGACGTAGTCGTTGTCAACCAGCAGGCGGGAGAGCTCCCCCGGCCCTGAGAAGCTGCCGACGTCGACGATCTCGCCCGAGCCATCGATCACGCACTCGGGCAAGCCATCGTCATGCTCGCGGTAGCGGCCGGCCACGTCGTAGTTCTCGAGGCCGAAGCCGATCGGGTCGACCAGGCTGTGACACGAGGCGCAGCTGGTCGATTGGTCGCGGTGCTCGGCGTAGCGGTCGTACTTGCAGACGGCATCCATCGCGCCTTGCGGCGGCTGATCGGCGTCGACGTTGGGCGGCGGCCGCGGGACGTTCTCGCACATGAATCGCGTGCGCACGAGAATCCCGCGCTGGGTTGGGCTCGTGTCTTCGAACTTGCTGAACGCGGCCAGGAGGCTGCCGTGGCCGAGGATGCCCGCGCGTCCGGTGCCTTCGTAAGAAACCCACCCTTCCCCGTTGGCCGGCCGCGGAAGGCCATAGTGGTCGGCCAGGGAGTCGTCGACGAAGGTTTCATCCATCGTGAAGAGGCGCAGGTAACTTCCCGGTTCGTCGAGAATCACGCGGTCGATGAGCGCCGAGGTCTCGCGGTTGAACGCGGCGACCAGCTCGGGGCTGTGCGGGATCGACCGATAGCCGAGCCACATCGAATGGAAGCGATGAAGCTGGTCACGTGCCTTGGGGTCGGCGAGCATGCGGAGGGCTTCGGCGCGCCTGCCTTGAGCGCTCTCCAAGCTGCCCGCACCGGCCGCGGCAAAGAGGGCGTCGTCGGGCATGCTGGCCCACAAGAGGTACGACATGCGGCTGGCGATTTCATAACCGTCGAGCTCGAGGAGCCCGGGCGTGTTGCCCGGCGCGCCCTGTTCGATACGATAGAGAAACTCGGGGTCCTGAAGCACTGCCGCGACGGCGAGGTGAGCGGCGGTGTAGAAGTCGTTATCGACGGCTGCGTTGTCTTCGGATGCGAAGGCGAGAAGCGGCATGTAGGCGTCGATGTCTTGCGCGGTCACTTCCCTTCGAAGCGCGCGGCCCAGAAACGAATCGAGGAACGCGCGGAAGCATTGGTCGTCGCCACCGCTCGCGGGCGTACACGGAACGAGCGCTGCACGCCGGCCGGCGTCGCCGATCGCACGCTCGGCCACTTCTTCGGCCAGGGCTTCGAGCGACGTGATGAGCGCCTCGGAGGCTTGCTGAATCGTGTAGTCGTTGTCGAAAGGCCGGAACTCGTCCTCGTTCAAGAGGCGTGCGGCGGGTGCGCTGTCCTCTCCCAAGAGATCGCGGAGCGTGTTGTCGAGCTCGGCTTGGGAGAGACGGCGGGCTCCGCTTTCGACAGCAAGGATCGGGTCGACCGAAGGAGGCCCGCTGTCGGTGCTGCGGCCGATTTGACCCGAGCAGGAGAGGAGAGAAGCCAGCGCAACGACCCCGGCGACGCGTGAGAACATCTGTTCAATATTTCAGGCGATTGGGCCGTCGTCGATTGAATTCACCCGAAAGTGTGATCGCACTGCGATCTTTGGCTGAGAAGCCCCGTAATTTCAGTCAGTTTCCTCGGTAGAGAGTGTCCCCCTTGGGGGGAGGAGGGCTCGGAGGGTCATGGCGGCGGGGGCGGGGGTGCCTCGGAGCCAGGCGACGCCGCCTTTTTTGAAGCGGAGCCAATGGCCGTCAGCCTGGCCGATGGTGAGGAGGGAGAGGGCGTCGCTCATCCAGGGCTCGTGTCCGACGCAGGCGATGTGCTCCCCTTCGAGCGAGGCGAAGAAGTCGGGATTCGGCGGGCCGGCCAGGCCCTCGACCGCGACCAAGGGCCCATCGTTGAGTGGGGCGAGGAGCTCGGCGGTCTCGAGCGCGCGGAGCCACGGGCTGTGGTAGACGCGGTCGAATCGAAACCCCGAGCGCGCGAGACTTCGAACGACCAACTTGAACCGGGCCCGTCCTTTGTGGGTGAGCGCTCGTTCGACATCGGGCAACTCGCCCGTTCT
>CAMYMX010000600.1 GCA_947259605.1 uncultured Polyangiaceae bacterium
CCGGAACGGTCCAGCCGCCCGAATAGAACTGCACGCCTTCGTCGGTCTCCGGGGCTGGAAGCGGCTGAATCTTGTTGGGTGCGAGGTCGCCTTCCAGCTCGCAGGACGCATATTGCTCCGAGCCTGCCACGATGCCGGTCTCCGGGGCTCCGCCGCGAATCCATGCGCGCAAAAGACCCAAGTCGTCGTCACTGAGCACACCGTTCCCGGTCGGCATCGCGCCACCGGAGATAGGGTTCGGGAGCGAGCTCAGCTGGAAGCCCTCGGTCTTGGCAGCGACCTTTTGGTAGAGGACGCTGAGATCCTGCGCGCCGGGAAACACTCGGACGTAGTCGCCCGAGGTCGCGTCGACGTTGATCAGGTTCGCGTACGCGTTCTCGGCTCGAAGGTCGAGGCCCGCGTTGGCGGCCTCACCGTGGCACGCCGAGGCGGTGCAGCCCTGCCCATCGAAGATCTGCTCCTGTACCTGCGCGAACGTGCTTTCGGCATCGCACTTCGCCAACGTGGCGCTCGAGCTGTCGGTTCCACATGCGGAAAGGGTCGCAAGCATGATCGCTGCGAGCGAGTATTGAACGGGTTTCATTAGTTCCTGATGGGCCTATCGGTGCAAGCAAAAAATATGAGTGGTGCTCAGGAATCCAAGCGCTGATCGCACGATCTGGGCTTTTAGGGTGATGGTGCGGCAACGAAATACGAGCCGAGCGGGATGAACATCTCGTCGTCGGTGGTCACTCCGCCGTAAAGCGGGCAGGCGTCGCAGACGCCGCCCCCACCGCAAACCGAGTCGTCGCCGTTGCAGGCGGCGCTCTGGTTGTCGCCGCCGAGGCAGACGCGCTCGGGCGTGGTGCAACCGCAGTTCGCGAGAAAGAAAGAGCAAGTGGGTGTGTTCGGCTTGGTCGACTCCCGCTTGACCTCGAGCGGATTGTCAGCGCCGTTGTCGTAGACAGCGCAAGCCTTGAGCGTTCGGTCCGCGTCGGTTGCAGAGGAGTAATCGTTTGGCGGGTCGTAGTACGTGTAGAGCGGGTCATCGTAGAGCCGGCTCTCGTAGTCCGCAGCTGTCGTCGGCACGGGGCAACCCTCGGTGCCCTCGCACGGTTCGTTTGGGGGTAACCAGATCCGGAACAGCTCGCCTCGCTTGTGCATGTGCGAGCTCAACGACATGAGCTTCGCATACCGAGGGAGCGTCCAGGTCATGCAAATCTCTCGCTTCTGGAACGGCGTCACCGTGCTCATCGCAAAGATGTTGTCGGCTTCGAAAATCTGCTCGCGAATGAACACGCGGTCGGCCTTCGGCGCAAACGTCAGGTTCACCCATTGTTCGATCGAAGAGGCCTTCTTGGTGAGGTTGAACCCGTGACTGTTCCAGGACACGAACCCTTTGAGCGGCAATACTGAGTAGACTCCGGGCGGAGGCACGTCGATCGAGGTCGACTCCTGGGCGCCTCCGAGCGGAATCACCTTGCCTCCGCCGGGCCCACCGAGGCCACCGCCCAACCCGAAGTCCTGCGGCGCATGCCGGTATCCCACGCAGGCGACCGAGGTGATCGCCGGAGTCGTGCACTGGCTGCGCGCGCCGCAGGCATCGGCCTCAGTCGGGTCGCAGGTACTGCCGGCCTTGTCCCCGCCGAGGCAGGCCCAAGGGCCCCAGTCGCCACCGTTTGGGTCGGACTCGGGCGTATAGACGCTGATGATGCTGTGGTGGGACTGTCCGTCCTGAGCGAGCTCGTTTCGGCGGAAGGCAAAGCACTTGCGGCCCTCGCCGAACTCGTCGCAGGCGACTTGGTATTGGGGCGGCACCGTGTCGGTGAAGTCGTAGTACGAAGCGAAGCAAACCTCGTCTTCGGCCTCGCCTTCGAGGTCCCAGCCCCCTGCGTAGAACTGCACGCCTTCCTCCGGCGCGGGGGCGGGGAGTGGATTGATCTTGTTGGGATCCGGCTCGAAGTTGCCCGCGCAACCGAGCAGCTCCAGCGTTCCGCCGACAATCGAATCCGACGGGGCTCCCGCCCGCATCCAAAGTCGCATCGCCGCGAGCTCGTCGTTGCTGAGCGGCTCCGAATCGATGGGCATCGCCTGGCCGAGCCCGCCGAGGTCGGTCCCTTCGGTGCCCGCCTCGAGCTTGAGGTACAGCAGGCTGAGCCCCTGGTCGCCGGGGAAGACCCGATCGATCGATGGGTCCACGGTGCTCGGCTGGCGAACCAAGGCGTCAAACGACGCGCTCGCGCGAAGGTCGAGGCCACTGAGCATCGCGTCGCCGTGACAGCTGCTCGCCGTGCAGCCCTTGGCCTCGAAGATGGTCGCTTGGATGGCCTCGTAGGTGCTTGCGTAGCTGCAGTCCTGGAGGGCGGTGCCACTGTTCGATTCAGAGTCACACGCGGCGAGCGCGAGTGGACAGAGGACGGTCAAGGCAAGCAGGGCGGAGCTGGGTTTCGGCATTAATCTCATCGTCGGGTTGGGGTTGGTTTGGAGCTGGAATACGAAAGGTCAACTAACTCTCAGTCGATTGACGGAGAGAGATGATTGGCGCAAGCCTTGCGCCTCCTGGGAGGAAGCCGCCATGTCGCTCGAGACCCTGTTCAAATTCGCGAATTACTCGGTCATTCCATTCTGGTTGCTGCTGATTTTCGCGCCGCGCTGGTCCTGGACCAGCCGATTGG
>CAMYMX010000601.1 GCA_947259605.1 uncultured Polyangiaceae bacterium
CTAAACGACCTCCTAAAAAGCCAACGGTCGAAGAGCTCTACTTCCGGAGCGACAGCGCTTACCTTTGTCTTCTGCTCAACCGTCGAACGCGATTCATTCGCGTCATCGACTTCCGAGCCGGCGCGCTTCCGGCAAAGCGGCTCTACATTCAATCGGTCGCCACGCAGGAGAACGTCCAAAAGGTGATCACGCTCGTCGAAAAGGACGAGGTTTCGTCGTGGACGCGCGTAGGCTTCGTTCGCGAAGGGACGATCCCAGGCTTCTACAAGCGCAGCGACGGCCACCTCTGTGGATGCGTGATCGGCGACAAGACGGCCTCCGTCGAGGTCAGCGACGCGTCTGCGAAGCTCACCGAGCGGACCATCAACGCGGCCAAGAAGGCAGCCAAGGACATCCCTGAGAAAATAAAGGGAGCCTCGGTTCGGGCCGCGACCGAGAAGGAAGCCCTCGCGGCGCGAGACGCCGCATGGAAAAAGAATCCGGCCTTCGGCTCCTTCGACATGTTCGGGCGCGACGCGAAGCGCATCTATTTCGATGCCAGCCTGCGGCGCAGCAAGACCAACTACATCTCCGCGGAGTTCCAAGACTGCTTTGGGCACGCCCTGGTGGAGGTTTTGCGCCTTCCGACGAGCGAGAACGAGACTCTTTCGGTGATCGCCGCCCTTCGGACGCTCGCCGAGAACCTCCAGGAGCGCGGGATCGTGGCCATGTTTGCGTTCGCACCCAACGACGATGTGGAGATTTCCACCGCATTCGTTGCGGCCGGCTACCGCAAGACCGGTTTGCTGGCGCAAGCGATTCTCGACGCCGAAGGCGGCCGCAAAGACGCCATCTTGTGGTCTCACAAGTTCGTGAGCGCCAATGGTGATGAGTACGAGTGAGCCTTGACCGTCTCGGTTCGAGGCCGCTAGGCTCGTGAACGAGCAAGGAGAGGCGCATGCGCTCACGCGATGACATTGAATCGTATCTGACTCGCGCCGAGGTCCCATACGAAGAGGTTGGCGACGACGGCATGTGGCTCGTCCGTGACAGCAGCCTTGGCGAGAACATCGCCATCCAAACTGCTGACTCGCTCCTGCTCTTTCGTGTGAAGGTCCTCGAGCTGCGTGAGGTCAAAGACAGGGAGGCGCTCTACGAAGAGCTTCTTCGGCTCAACGCTTCGGACCTGGTGCACGGAGCCTACGGAATCTCGGACGCTTCGGTGGTGCTCACCTGCACCCTCCAACTCGAGAACCTCGACTACAACGAGCTGCAAGGCGTTCTCGACGACTTTTCGCTAGCGCTCGCCAATCACTACGAGCAACTGAGCAAGTTCCGGGTCGCCACTTAAAGGACACGAGCAATGGGGTTCCTCAGCCGTCTAGCACAACTGATCAAGAGCAACATCAACGACCTCATCAACAAGTCGGAAGATCCGGAAAAGATGCTGAATCAAGTCATCGTCGACATGAATCAGCAGCTGGTCGAGGCTAAGAAGCAGGTCGCGGTTGCCATCGCCGACGAGAAGCGCCTGAACAAGCACTTCGGGAACGAATTGGCGAAGTCGAAAGAGTGGGAAAACAAAGCCATGCTGGCGGTTCGCGCGGGGGACGACGAGCTGGCCAAGGAGGCTCTGCTCCGACGCAAGGAGCACGATGCGATCGCTGCGCAGTACCAGGAGCAATGGGCGCGTCAAAAAGCGCTTACCGATCAACTGAAGACCGCGCTGAAGGCGCTGAGTCACAAGATCGGCGAGGCGCAGCGAAAGAAGAACGTCCTGATCGCGCGCAAGCGCCGTGCCCAGGCGATGAAGAGCATCCAGGAAACGATGAGTGGTCTCTCCGATGCGAGCGCGTTCGAAACCTTCGATCGAATGGCCGAGCAGATCGACCAGATGGAAGCCGAAGCCGAGGCTGGCGCGGAGGTGGCCGAGCAGTACACGGGCGACATCCTGAAGCATCGTTTCTCAGAGCTGGAGGCTACCGCGGGCGCCGACGTGGAGCTCGAGGCGCTCAAGCGAAAGATGGGGCTGGTCCCCGCCGAGCAGCCGCCGGTTGGCGCCCGAGTGGCAAGCCCAGAAGAGGAGCACGAAGAAGAGGAGCTCGCCGAGCTCGAAGAAGCCCTCGAAGAGCTCAAGCGCAGGGAACGCTGAGCTTGACAGGAGGTCTCCGCCGCTTAAGTTGGCGGCCGAGTCATCGCCATGCCGACCTACGACTACAGCTGCGACAACTGCGGACACTCGTTTGAGCGTGTGCAACGCATCACCGAGAAACCAGTCAAGAAGTGCCCCGAGTGCGGCAAGCTCAAGGCTCGCCGCATGATCGGAGGCGGTGGCTTCATCCTGAAGGGCGGAGGCTGGGAGTCCGATCTCTACTCGGGCCCTTCGAACCGAGCGGCGAGCGCCAAAAAGAGCAGTGACTCGAGCTCGAAAGGTGCCGAGTCGTCATCGACGAGCAAGCCGGCCAAGGCCGACTCGAAGCCGAAGTCCAAGCCAGCCTCAAGCAGCAAGTCGGACTCTTAGGCGCTGGCACTGGCACTGACACCGACACTGACACTAACCGCTGAGCCTAGGCCGGCTCGAGGTACGACGCGATGATAGTGCGCGTCCCCCAGCCTGAAAAGCGCACCGACACGCGTGGCGGGGAGCCCTGCATGACCTCCCGG
>CAMYMX010000602.1 GCA_947259605.1 uncultured Polyangiaceae bacterium
ACGCGACGCGGATCGTCCCTGACTTCCCATTCACCAGCTTGAGAATGTAGAAATCGATTTTGTCGGAACCGATGAGCCGCTCTTCGATTTGAGTGATCTCGCCAACCCCGTGGGCAGGATGAACCGCTTTGTCGCCTACGCTAAAGCTCATGAAATCACTCTCCTCCGGTTCAAAAACGACGAAAACCCGCGCCAGGAGCGCGGGCAGGGAACCGTTCGTCACGGGATGCGCAACCAACTCCGTGCACATGATCTGTATAGCAAAAGCCGGCTCGAAAGTCAATCCTTACTTTTCGGCAAAGCCGTGTGATTTCAGTGGTTTGAAGGCTTTTTCGTGGCCGAATTCAGGATTCGGAAGGACTGACGACTACCGGCTCGGAAAACGCGTTCAGTTCGGCCGCGGGCGTTTACTCGGGCCGCTCTTGGCGGGCGCCGGCGCGGCCGCGGCCGCTTTGGGTTCCTCAGACTCTGGCGAGGTGGGCTGGTCCTCTTCGATGAGACCGTGGTTCTGCATGAGCTTCAGCTCCACCGCCGCGAGAATGTCGGGATGCTCTTCTAGAAAGGTGCGCGCGTTGTCGCGGCCCTGGCCGACGCGCTCTTCACCGTAGCTGTACCAAGCGCCCGACTTGTTGATGATGCCAGCTTCGACGCCGAGATCGAGCACATCGCCGGTGCGGCTGATGCCTTTCCCGAAGAGGATGTCGAACTCGCAAAGACGGAACGGAGGTGCGAGCTTGTTTTTGACGACTTTGACGCGGCAACGGTTGCCGACCGCGGCCTCGCCAACTTTGATGGTGCCGATGCGGCGAATGTCGAGACGCTGCGAGGCGTAGAACTTGAGCGCGTTGCCACCGCTGGTGGTTTCGGGGCTCCCGAACATCACGCCGATCTTCATGCGGATCTGGTTGATGAAGAACAACGTGGTCTGGCTCTTCTGGAGGTTGCCCGTGAGCTTTCGAAGCGCCTGGCTCATCAAGCGCGCCTGGAGGCCGACGTGGCTGTCGCCCATCTCGCCTTCGATCTCGGCCCGGGGCACCAGGGCCGCCACCGAGTCGATGACGATCATGTCGACCGCGCCCGAGCGGACGAGGGTGTCGGCGATTTCGAGGGCCTGTTCGCCGTTGTCGGGCTGGCTGACCAGGAGCTCGTCGACGTTCACACCCAGCTTACGGGCGTAGTTCGGGTCGAGAGCATGCTCGGCGTCGATGAAGGCCGCGATGCCGCCCTTTTTCTGGCACTCGGCGATCGCATGAAGGGTCAGCGTAGTCTTGCCGCTCGACTCCGGGCCATAGATCTCGACGACGCGGCCCCGCGGATAGCCCCCCACGCCAAGGGCGAGGTCGAGGGAAATCGCCCCGCTGGAAATCACCGGAACCTGGATTCTGGCGGATTCGTCGCCCAGGCGCATGATCGCGCCCTTTCCGTAGGCTTTCTCAATGGTTCCGAGGGCTAGATTGAGGGCTTTTTCGCGGTTCGAGTCGGCCATGGCGTGAATTCCTTTGGGTGAAACTACCTGAACACCCGTCTAGTCGGCTTGATTACACTAGTCAAGTTCGTGCCTGAGGATTGGCCACAAAGCAGCCGGTGCCTCCCCCCGAGCCTGCATAGGACCGTAGCCTACCCCGACCAGCCCTGGGCCGCGAGAGCAGACCGCCTCGGCTCAGCGCTCTGCGAGGTCGAAGTCGCGCCCGAGAGCCGCGCGCCGCACGAGCTCCAGCGCAACGTAGGACGCCAAGATCTGAACCCGTTCGCGTCCCCAGGGGAGCTTTCGGTGTTTGGTGATCGTCCTCTCACCGCGGCGAGCCAGACCAAACCAAATCGTCCCGACCGGCTTGTCCTCGGTGCCGCCGTCGGGACCGGCAATCCCGGTGATCGAAACCGCGATGTCGGCGCCTGCCACGCGTAGCGCTCCTTCGGCCATGGCCGCCGCCGTCTCCGCGCTCACCGCTCCGTGCGCCCGCAGGATCTCCTCGCCCACGCCAAGCACCGCCTGCTTGGCGCTGTTCGCATAGACGACGGCATCGAGCAGCAGGTAGTTCGAGGCGCCGGACACCCGGGTCAGCATTTCGCCCACCCTCCCCCCGGTGCACGATTCGGCCACGGCCAGCGTCTTGCCCTTGTCGCGAAGGGCCTGACCCACCGCTTCGGGGAAGGAATCTGCGCGGCCCCCAAAGACCGCATCCCCGAGAAGCGTGCGCACGTCCTCGGCAATGGCCTCAGATCGCCGTTCGGCTTCCGCCGCAGAATCGGCGCGAACGTGGACCTTCACCTCGATCTCGGGAAAGTGCGCGCGGTAGCCGAGCGTCAAGCCTTCGTGCTTCTTCTCGAGCCCATGAAGCGCCTGCGCCACACCGGACTCCGTCATCCCGAATGTGCGGATGTGCACCTGGTGGGTTCGGGGCTCGGCGAGCGCGGCAATCGCACGCAGGATCGATTCGTGAAAGATGTGCTTCATTTCGCGCGGCACGCCCGGGACGAAAAAGAACCGCGCCTCTCCCAGACTCAGGGCGAAGCCTGGCGCGGTGCCCACGGGGTTTGGCAGGACCTGCGCGCCCTCGGGAAAGTCGCCCTGCTTCGCGTTTGATTCGGGCATCACGCGACCGAACGCTTTGAACTTCTGCCGAATCCCTTCGACGACGC
>CAMYMX010000603.1 GCA_947259605.1 uncultured Polyangiaceae bacterium
TGGTCGCCGACGATGTCACGCTCGTCCGCGAAATCACCTGCGAGGCGGTGAACCGCGCGGTCGGACTCCTGAACGAAGAGACGGTCGCTGTCGAGATCACGCATCTTGGTCGAAAGCTGGAGACAGAGAGTGTTCCAGCGGACTTCTTGGCGCTTACCGAGCTTGTCGGCCTTGGAGCTCTTGCAGAGCTTGCGGAGCGATACGAGCTCGGGGAGCGGCTGCTCTTCCACGCGACGCTCGATGACCGCGGCCACGCTCTCAAAGCAGGCGGGATGGCTGAGCAGCGCTTCCCAGTACGCGATTTCGAGACGCTCGACCTGCTTCGCCGCTTCGATTTCCTCTTGGGGCGTGAGCACGCGGTGACCGATCATCTCGCGGAAGTAGCGCGTGAGGGTCGAATCCCCGGCACCTTGGCGCTCGAACTCCTTGAGCGCCTTTTCGCTTTCGACACGGGCCTTCTCGAGCTGCTCCTTGCTGGGCTCGGCGGACGGCGCCGCCTGAGCCTGCGCGGGCTTCTGAACCTCGGCCTCAGCCTGGCGCTCCACCGGCTTGGATGCCTTGGCCCTCACCTGGCTCTTTCTCGTGGTTTGTCTTGTCGCTGCCTGTCGTGCCATTTTCCCTCTTGTCTCCCGGTGGCGCCCTCAATCTGTGGCGCCCCGCCTGAATGGCTGAACATTCGAAACCGCCAGACTCTTCCATCAGGCGTGAACCAATCGTCCGAGTTGAATCGAGATGCACGCACCATGCCGGAATGCCTGATGGCCGCGAACTCGCCCTTCGAGCGCTTGGATTTTGTCGTGGGAGTAACTCGGAGTATATGGGTCCGTGCCTGGAGATGAGAAGGGGTATTCGGCGTGTTTATGCGGAGAAATTCCAGTGAGAACCGTGCTCGTACCGAAATACTAAAATCGGTCCGTTCGCGGATGCCCCTCGTGTTGGCGACGGTCTTCGCCATGGTCGTGTCGGCCGCGGCGACCGCCGGCTACGCGTGGCTCGTGGGCCCGCTCGTGCGCAGTTGGGAAGGCAATTCCGGGGCCGGAAGCGCCTTGGGCAAGCTGCCGATCCCGAGCCTGACCGTCACCCAGATCGTTTGCTTGCTGGTCGGGCTCGGGGTGCTGAGAGCGCTCTCCGAGACGATTCGGACCCACCTCGCGTCCAAACTCCAACTCGGCGTAATTCGAGAATTCCGTGGGAAATTGCTGAGTCATGTATTGGCCCTCGAGCCGTCGAAGCTGCTCGCCTGGCCTCGCGGGGAGCTCTCCTCGCGGATTCAGGTCGAAGTGCACGGGGTTCGTGTCTTCCTCCATTTGGGTGTCGGCCAGGGCATTCGAAGCGCCTTGGTGGCTACGGCACTAGCCAGTGTGGCGCTGAGGGTGGATACTGCGCTAGCCATCCCAGGGCTCCTGGTCGTGCCTTTGGCCGTCGCGCTGATGGTCGTGGCGGCCCGCCCCGCGAGGAAGCTGCAGCGCGAGCTGTTTGCGGCCGAGTCTGCGGTGGTGGCGAGCACGGCCGAGGCCATCGACGGAGCGGCGGTTCTTCGGGCGTACGGCGCGTCGGCGTCCACCTGGGAAAACGTTGACGAGGCAGCGAGACGCTCGGAGGAACGCGGGATCGCCGCGGAGACTTGGAGCGCCGCCGCAGGGCCGCTGGTGGAGCTCTCGGCCGCCCTCGGCATCGCGTTGGTGTTCGCGTTCGCCTGGTCGAGCCGAAGCGCCGTTGACGTCGCCAGCGCGGGAACGGTGCTCGTCGCCCTGCTCTTGATGTACCGACCCTTGCATGGAATCGCGCAGGCGGTCTTCGGGTGGTGGTCGGGCTCGGCATCGCTCGATCGGCTCAATGAGCTCTTCAGCCTGCCCGCGGAGCCGGTCGAACCCGCGGCTCTGCGCACGGAGCGCGTTGTCGCGCTCAGCTTCGACGAGCTCAGCTTCGACTACGACGGGCGGCCTGTGCTTCTCGGCGCACGCGCGTCGTTTCGCGGCGGCGAGCTCGTCGCTCTCACCGGTGAGAGTGGCGTAGGCAAGTCGACCTTGCTCGGGGTTCTCGCAGGGGTGCTTCCGGCCTCCGCCGGAAGCATCGCCATCGACGGCCTGCCCGCGTCCCGCGGTTCGCTCATCGCCGCGACCGCGTGGATGCCCCAGAACCCCGCGCTGTTTCATGACACGATCCTCCAGAACGTGGCGCTGGGCGTGAGCGGTCCGGACCGCGATCGGGTCCTCGAGGCCTGCCGTCGCGTAGATGCGCACGACTTCATTTCGGCAAGGCCACAGGGGTATGATGGCGTCTTGCACGAAGGCGGCACTGACCTGTCGACCGGTCAACGGCAGCGAATCTGTCTTGCGCGTGCGCTTTACACGGGCGCCCCCGTGTTGCTCTTGGACGAGCCGAGCTCTGCTCTCGACGACGCGCACGAGCGTGAGGTGATTCGCGTTTGCAGAGAGCATGCCGACCATGCGGGACTGGTCATCGTCGCGACGCATCGCAAGGATTTCCTTCGTCATGCGGACCGCGTGCTAGAGCTGCGGAACGGGACGGTGACCGAGTGGGAACGACGAACGCCAGACGCGCTCTTGCACTAGCGACCGTTCTAGCCCTCTGCGGTGTCGCGGGGACGGCGCGTGCGACGACCGATCCGGCGGC
>CAMYMX010000604.1 GCA_947259605.1 uncultured Polyangiaceae bacterium
GCCTGCTCGCAGAAGAAATTCGGATGCCGAGAGTATCGAAATAGACCGGTCGTGATGAAGCCGGCTTCGGGGGTTTCGCCTCGAGCAATCGCCGCGTACTTCGCGGTCTGGAACGTCCACTGCTGCTGGTCCGCCAGGGACTCCCCGATGAAGAACACGATGAAGGCGATGGCAGCGGCGTAGTCGAGCGCGTTGAGCGGCGTGCCGGCCAGTTGATAGGCGGCGTAGGAGGGCACCACGATGAACAAGAGAAGGTAGTTCTGAAAAGGCGCGAGGAAGGTCGCGTTCAAGACCTGGAACCACACGGGGCCGATCTTCGCTTGAATCTCCTCCCAGCGATAGTCCTCGCCGCCCGCCTTGTAACCGCCCTTGCGCGCGAAGTTGTACGTCAAGCGCACGCCCCAGAGCACGGTGAGCGCTGCCATCAGATTCAGACGTGTGTCACTGAACCCGACGTAGCCCGCGAAGTGGACCGCAAAGAGCGGCGGCGTGATCGACCAGATCCGATCGACCCAGGAGTATTCTTTGGTAGCCAGCGAGAGCAGCCAGCAGAGGAGCGCGAGGCCGCCGGCTGCCCAAAGTGCCGTCGTGAGGGGATCGGTCGTGCGGTAGAGCTCGAGCATCTGCATGGGGCCCTTATTCAGACCTCGTAAAGAACGTCAAGGTAGCGTTCGAGCAGGTCGGTGACGACGCCTTGGACGGGGACCGTGCTGGCCATGCCATAGACTGGCGCCATCCCTTCTTCTTCATCGGGATGAGCCAAGGCGTGAGCAACGGCAGCGCGAAGATCATCGAGGAAACGCTCGGCGACCCCCTCTTGAGTGTGCCGGAGCGTAACTGCGAGGTGGACGCTCGGCGGCTTGTGCAGGCCGTTGAGGTTCCAGTGGTGCTTGGTCATGAACTCCATGACGCTGTAGATGTTGACCTGGTTCGAGGCGAAAGCGATCACCCAGAGAGGGTCGCCGAGGACATGAAGCTCTGGAATCGCGCGGATGCCTTCTCGGATTTTCTCGCCGGTTTCCAGGATTCGGCGGCTTGCATCGAGGTAGCCACTCTCTCCCATCGACACCATTGCCGCCCAGCAAGCGGCGCTGAGCGCGCCTGGCCGGCTCCCTGCGAACGTGGGCGAGAAGTAGAGCCCACCAGGCCAGTCCGCGACCGTGTAGTACTGATAGTGGCGGAGGTCCGGGTCGCGGTAAAGCACGACGCTCGTCCCTTTTGCCGCATAGCCGTATTTGTGAGTATCGGCAGACATGGAGGTGACACCTGGAAGGCGGAAGTCGAAGGGTGGAACGTCATAGCCGAGCTTCTCGGCCCAGGGCAGAATGAAGCCACCGAGGCAAGCGTCGGTGTGGAAACCGATGCCGCGCTCGCGGGCGAGCTCCGAAAGCTCTTCGATTGGATCGATCGCACCATGCGGAAACGAGACCGCCGACCCGACGATGCAGATGGTGTTTCGGGTGATTGCCTTCTTGGTTGCTGTGACGTCCGCGCGGTAGTCGGAACCGACCGGCACCTTCACCAGCTTGATCCCGAAGTACTGCGCGGCTTTGTCGAATGCCGCATGCGCGGTGGTGGGCACGAGCAACTCGGGAGCGGTAATCCCTTTCGTCGCGCGCGCGCGATCCCTGTAGCTGCGCATGGCGAGTAGAATGGATTCGGTACCACCGCTCGCGACCGCCCCACAGACCTGATCAGGTCGAGCCTGCTTGGCGCCGAGCATGTTGGCCGTCATCGAGACGATTTCGGCCTCGTATTTCGCGATACTCGGCCAAAGGTCGGAGTGGAGCGGATTGGTTTGTGAAGTGATCGCGTAAGCCTCGTTGAGAAACGCGATGTGCTCCGGATCGCCGTGGTACACAGCCCCTGAGACGTAGCCATCCTTCCAGCGGTTCGCCTCGCGTCGTTCGAGATCCCGCAACGTCTCGAGGATCTCCGCTCGTGTCCTCCCATCAGCTGGAAAAACAGCGTGTGATTCTACTTCGCCGTCGTATGGCTTCGCCGACTTGCGAAGCTCTTCCATGATCGGTGCATACTCGGCGTTGAGCTTTTCTCTCACGATCGGAAAACGCTTCGCGTAGCGATACAGGCGCGCGACCAGAGGCTCGAGCGGGCCGAGCTTGACGTTCGCGAGGTCCTTGATGTCCATGAGCCCTCCGTACCGCAGCACCGGGTATTTCGCTAGCGCCGGCGGTCTGCCTAGCCGTTGAGCCGACTGTACATGGCCGTGCTGTTCTTCTGGATCTTCAGGAAGGCCCCGAAGAGCTCATCGTATATCGCCCTGTTGTTGCGGTCTGGCGTGTAGCGTTTTTCGATGGGAACACGCGAGGGGATGTCCTCGACAGCCAGCTTTCCGAGCCCCACAGCTGCGACGAACGCTGCGCCGCGAACGTTCGCTGAAAGAGGGTCTGCCACACGGTCGATCGGACGATCCAAAACGTCAGCAAAGATCTGGCACCAGAGCCGTGATTTCGCTCCCCCGCCGATGAACCGAATACCTTCGAACGGCCTGCCGATGAACGACTCGACCCCGCCCATCAGCCAGCGGGTGTTGTAGGCCACGCCTTCCATGACCGCGCGGACCATGTGGGCGCGAGTCGTTCTCAATGACAGGTTCGAGAATGCCGCTCGCAG
>CAMYMX010000605.1 GCA_947259605.1 uncultured Polyangiaceae bacterium
TGGCCACAGCGGTGGCTACTACTTCCGGAGCGCGCCGGTGACCCACATCTACGCGGAAAAGGAAGACGGCCAGAAGGACTACGTGACCAAGTCGGCAATGAGAACGGAGATCAGCACATCAGAGCTCGAAGGGAGGCGGGCGTGGGCTGTGGCCAGCCGCGATGCGGGGATAGGGGAAAGCCTCTGACAGGGGAAAGCGGCCAACGTTGAGGCAACGGTCCGTGCAACCTCCTCCCAGGCGCGGTTGAGTCAAACCGTTCGAGAATCGTCGGAATCAGGTGAACTGCCGGCTGTTCGATTCCAAGCGCCTTCTTACTGGGCGGCAGCCCTAGCCTCAGGGCACTTCGTCGAAGTGGTGGAGCCCACCGGCTACGCCGCAACCACCACCTCCATCGGCACCCCAAACTCCACCGGACAACGCTGTGCGTATCGGGCCCCCGCAACTAATCAAGTTGGGCACTTAGTGAATTGGCTAGGTGCCTTTCTTTTTGCTCGGTGCCTTAACGGTGCCATGCGGCGCCACGGCGGGTCGAAATCCGCGCCGCGCGCGATGCAAGGTCGACCGAAAACGTTGGGTTTTCGATCGTGAGTGCGCGACCTTGCGGGTGCATGACCCGAAGGTCGTGGCGCTCTTGACATGTTCCCATTTTGGGAACACAATCATCAAGTGAGGGTGATCGCCCAGCGGACGCTTCGCGCATTCTGGGAGAAGCACCCCAAGGCGGAACAGCCACTGCGTTCGTGGCTGCAGGAAATGAAACGAGGTAGCTTTCGTAGACCATCAGATGTGCGCCGCCACTATCGGTCGGCTGATTTCGTCGGGGACGACCGCGTAATCTTCAACATCGGCGGGAACAAGTATCGGCTAGTCGTTCACATGAGCTATCGACGCCACATCGCCTTCATCAAGTTCATTGGGACACATAGGCAGTATGACCGAATAGACGCTGCAACCGTCGGAAGAGCAAAATGAAACAGATTCAGCCCATTCGAAGCAAAAAGGATTGCGACGCTGCAACGCGCGAGATTGAACGCCTCATGGACAAGGAAGCGAGTAAGAAGCTCACCAAGGCGGAAGCGGCGCGGCTGGAGGTGCTCGCGACCTTGGTGGATGCATACGAGTCCGCTCTCGTTCAAGACGTCCCCCCAGATCCGATCGAAGCGCTCAAGTTTCGCCTGGAGCAGTTGGGTCTACCCCTTGCGGATCTGGCGAGAACCCTGGGCAGCCGTCCGCGCGCGAGTGAAGTCCTTAGCCGAAAGCGTCGGATGACACTGCCGATGATTCGAAGGATTCACGAGGAATACGGCGTCCCGCCGGAGGTGCTCATCCAGGACTATCCGCTCAAGCGCACCGGGTCTTGACCCCCTTTGCCCCTGCCACGCTTCTGGCACACGAAAACCGGGCTTCGTGAACTCATAGCCCGAAGGTCGTCCAGAAGAAGCGTTAGAGCCAAGCTCCGGCCCCTTAGAACGAGACCTTCACACGGTCTAGAAATCACTCGAGGACGTGAGCGCTGACCTCCGACTGGGATAACGCGCTTTCCCTGCGATGTGAACGCAAGAAGCGCGAGGACAATGCGGTCGCTCGCGCAAGGTCTGCGCTGACGGAGACAGTGCAGAATTACGTATTGCGCCGCATTCCGTGACGAGTCATCTTACCTCTGCATCGCGTACGGCTTCGTGAAGACCGGGGAGGTTGCTTATGCGTTGGTTGATTGGCTTTGTGCTCGTTGTGGCTGCAGTTGGAGCCGTGCGACTCGTGGGCTGTGGTGAGAGGCCGGGTGGTGATGGCGGTGCAGGTGGAATGGGAGGCGTTGCTGGTGACGGCGGAAACGGTGGAGATGGCGGCGTCGGAGGCGACCCCATCGCGGACCTGGTGGACAAGATCCGGACCGACGTTGACCCCGCGTTCGTGTACGCGTACGAACAGACCAAGTTTGTGCCGCCGGCGGGTAAGACGCTGCTGATCATGGGACAGACGTTGGAAGACATCAACGAGTACGCCACCAGCTTCCCCAACGAGCCTGCGCCGGGCGGGTGGGCCGCCTACTGGGGCATCCCTAGCACCGACGGCCTGGCGAATACGTTCGTCACCGACTACAGGGATGATTTTAACCATCAGGAGCTGGTGGATCGCTTTCCCAACACGGTGCTGCAGAGCGGGCTATGGATGGTGGGGATGGGGGATGTTGCCAAGGACACCGGGCTCGGCGTGTATGACGACGTCATTCGCGGGTTCAGCACCTGGGCCAAGACGATCGGCCGTCCCATCTACCTCCGGATCGGCTACGAGTTCGACGGCGCGCACAACGCGTTGGAACCGTCGGAGTACGTGACTGCGTATCGGCGATTCGTCGACATCACCCGTGAAGAGGGCGTCAACAACGTCGCGTTCGTGTGGCACTCCTACGCATCCCCACCCTACAACGGCTACCCGCTTGAGTCCTGGTACCCCGGCGACGACTACGTCGACTGGGTGGCGGTCTCCCTGTTTGGTCACATGTACGGCCCCGACCTGGGTCCCGACGCCAAGGCCGTGTTCGACTTCGCGAAGACGCACAAGAAGCCGGTGATGGTCGCCGAATCGAGCCCGGTTCACGGGATCCTTG
>CAMYMX010000606.1 GCA_947259605.1 uncultured Polyangiaceae bacterium
GAAGGCCTTCGAGAAATAGGCTCGCGCAGTGTGTAGCGGCTTTGCGCAGAGCAGGCGGGTCGCCTTCCCCTAGCGCCCAGGTGAGCAAAATCGCATCCAATGCGCCGAACAAGCTTCGCGCGACGATGCGCGGATTGAGGTCTTTGCGAAACGCGCCTTCGTTCTGTCCGTCGCGGACGACCCCCGCGATCACATCGATGTACTGCATGAACAGCGGTGTCGCGTACTGCTTGAGCAGGCGCGAGGATTGCCGGAGATTGACCGTGATCACTTCGGCCAAATCGCGCTGTTCCTCTAGCAATCCGAGCTGCAGCTCGATGATTCGGCTGATGCGATTCTCGAACGTGTCCTCGGAGTCCGCCACTTCACGCAGGATTCTCAGCAGCTGCTCGATCCCTTCCTCGAAGATGGTGATGAGGACATCGTCCTTGTTCTTGAAGTAGAGGTAGATCGTGCCGTCCGCGACGCCGGCGGCCTTTGCGATCTCGCTGACCCGAGTCGCGTAGAAGCCGTTCTTGGCGAAAACCTGGATCGCGGCCTTGAGGATTCGGTCCCGTTTTTCGGGGACGGAGCCTTTTTGCTTCTTGGCCGTTGAATGAACCACCATTCATTTTCCGGTACCACAGGCTTGCGCTCCCCGTCAAACCAGGTCTCCTCCCAACGTTGACGAGCGGCTCAGTGCCCTGAAATCATGACGTTTTGGGTCCCGAGGGCCGGCAGATTTTTTGCTCGCGATGGCGCTGCCGCTTAGCTTCCAAGACGATGGTGAAAGCTGCGCACCGAGGAACTCTCCTTCCGGTGGCGCTCTACGCGGAGCTGGTCGCCGATGAGGAGGTCTTGCCCGCGTTCGTGACCAGCCTCGGCGAGCACGGATTGCTGCTCGATTCGCTCGCGATTCTCGGCAACCGGACCAGCGATCGGCTACAGATTCGGCTCACCCTGCCGGGGGAGCCGGAGCCTCTATGGATCGCAGCGGAGGTCGTGCGCGATACGCATGGCTACCTCTTCAACGACACGGCGATTCGTTTCTTGGCCATGGCAAACGCCCATTGGCATTCCCTTCGTCGCTGGGTTCGCGTCCGAGAGCTCGTCCTGGCGACCCGACCGATTGGCATCCACGGCGCCGCTTAGTGAACACCTTCCGCCCTTGGTTGCTACCCTAAAAGCGGGGACATGGCAGTCAGCCTAGATAGCGAGGCACCGCGGGTTCCATCGAGCTCCAAAGCGCCAAAGACTCGGGGCCGTGCGCGCGCTTTGCGGAACCCGTTCGGCGGGCCCCTGCTGCCCACGGGTTCGCCCTTTGGCTGGAACGCCTGCGACCGCTCGCTGTACGTCCAGTTTCTCACGGCCCTGCTGCTGGTCATCGTCGTCTTCTCCTTTGCCGTCCTCGATGGCTGGCCCTTCCTCCTCCGACGCCCCGACGACGAAATGGCGCTGCGTACGACGACGATCCTCGCGACTGTTGCACTGCTCTTCTGGCTGGGTTTCTACGCCTGGACTCGGCGATTCTACGTGCGTCGTGGGACCAAAAACCCGCGGCTTCTCGTCATGACCATCGCAGCGCACATCGTGACGGGGACCGCCGTCTGCTACGCGCTCGGCCCCTATACGGCAGTTAGCGGTTTGATCACGGTGGCGGCGCTGCTCCTGGGCATGGTGCTTCTCGAGCGCCGCTGGCTTTGGATGGCCGTTGGGGGATGGCTGCTGTCGATGTCCTTGATGCACCTTGCCAGCAAGGCCGGTGTGCTTCCGTTTCTGTCGTTGTTCGAGGTGTCGTTCGAGCAGCCGGATATCGCCAGGGTCGCCGCGGAGCGCGCCGTTGCGGCAGCGCTAATTTACATCCCGCTTGCGGTCGTCCTAGATCACCTAGTCAGTGTCTGGCGTCAGGACGAGCGATCGCTTTCGGAAGCGGCACAGTTCGATTCCTTGACTGGCGCCTACACGCGCGGCTTTGCGATGAGCGTCATGGAACGCGCCATCCTCAAGGCGGGGCGTGATGAAACCCCGTTGGCCATTTTGATGCTCGACTTGGACCACTTCAAACGCATCAACGATGCGCACGGGCACGCACGGGGTGATTTGGTGCTGCAACAGACGACGCGCGCGATGCAATCCGCGCTGCGAGCGGGAGACATCGTAGGGCGTTTCGGAGGAGAGGAGTTCGTCGTTCTCTTGCCAGGAGCAGACCTCAAGCAAGCGATGGGCGCCGCCGAGCGCTGCCGGGCCGCAGTTCAGAAGATGACGATCTCGAATGCGCCCTACCTTTCGGTGACCGCAAGCGTCGGCGTCGCTGCGTTCCCAGAGCACGGTGAAGCGCTCGACGCTCTCCTGAAGGCTTCCGATACCGCGATGTACGACGCGAAGGCCAAAGGACGGAACCGCATCGAAACGCTCAGCGTCTGATTCCCAATCGAAGTGTAGTCATAGGTATGCCAATGTAAGCACTTCAGGTCCCCCGATTACCTTGACTTCGTGAGGGGCGGCACGTAGTACAGCCGCCGCCGTCATGCTGGCGTAGCTCAATTGGTAGAGCACCGGTTTTGTAAACCGGCGGTTATGAGTTCAAGTCTCATCGCCAGCTCTACTCGAAAACACGAATGA
>CAMYMX010000607.1 GCA_947259605.1 uncultured Polyangiaceae bacterium
GACCATTCGGGAGGGCTGACCCGCCGCCTTTGGCGGCGCTGCCGCGGATGTTGGGGGGGTGGGGGTGGGCGGGCGGTACAACTAAACCCGGGCGGTATAACTAAGCCCGGGCGGTGTAACCAAACACCGACACTGCCCCTACTCCCGACTCAGTCCGTATGCCGCTGACGCTCGCGCAGACGCGCCTTCTTGCCCCGCAAATCGCGCAGGTAGTAGAGGCGCGAGCGGCGGACGTGACCGCGTGCGGCGACCTCGACCTTCTCGATGCGCGGCGAATGAAGCGGGAAAATACGCTCGACGCCGACGCCGCCCGAGACCTTGCGGACCGCGAAGGTTGCGCCGGCTCCACCGCGGCTCTTGCGAATCACCACGCCTTTGAAGACCTGGATGCGCTCCTTTTCGCCCTCCCGAATACGGAAATGGACGTTGATCGTGTCACCCACCCGAAACGGGGCGAGGTCACGCAGCTGCGACTTCTCAATCGCATCGATTTCAGGAACACTTCCACTCATCACTAAGCCTCTTGCGAAACGGAGCCCGGAGGTAGCACGGGGTCAAAACTGGGTCAAACGGGGTTATTCGCTGCGGATTTCGGTGCCAGAAGCCGATCCAGCGTGATGGCAGCCGCCGCCCGGACCGAAAGGTGATTGAAGTCGGTCGGCCCCACAATCGGTTCCAGAAACACGTCGGCGCGCTGCAGAACGCGGTCGCTCAGGCCGTGCCCTGTGCCGAAGAGGAGGAGCGTCGGACGGGACTCGGTTTGTAGGCGTTGGGCTTCGTCGGAGTAGGAGCTACGGTCGCGGCCACCCTTGGCCGAGGTCACGACGAGGCGCGGTGTTTTCCCCTCCGCCGCCTCGATTTCGGCGATCGCGTCGTCGAGCGAGTAACAGAGGCGCACGAGCGCAATTGCCTCTCCGCGCTCCGGAAAGCGGTGCGTTCCTGCGCCGGAGGTCCAGTGGTCGATGATCTTCTGGACCACAGGATGCTGGGCATCGATGGGGCTCACGACGAAGTAGCCACGGAGGCCATAGGTGCGCGCGCTGCGAGCGATGTCGTGCACGTCGAGGTTGGTGACCGAGGTGGTGACCTCTTCGCCCTGGCGGTTGACGACGGGGTGGTGGATGAGGGCGCAGTAGACGGCGGGCACGGTGGGGGGCTTATCACAGGGTCAGTTGGAGTACACCGGGGCGCGGCGTAACTGAAACACCCCCCACAAGACAGCAGGCGGCAGCGCGAGCCCGCAGGGCGAAGCCCGGCGCAGAGCGCCGGCAAGGCGAAGCGCAGCGACCGCCGCGCCAGGGAGGATTACGGGTGGGGGTGGGCGGGAGGTGTAACTAAACCAAACCACCCAACCCGCCGACCCTCCGGCCGCCCCAACACCCGCGGCAGCCACAGTGCCAGCGTCAGTAGGAGCGCTATTGGCAGAATTGCAGGTTCTGTTGGTTTTGCGGATTGTCGGGTTCAAGCTCGTGGGCGCGTTTGAAGGCGGTGCAGGCAAGACCGCGATCATCGAGCTCAACGGCCACGATGCCGAGGGTGCGATGGTTGTGGGCGGTCTGAGATTGGTAACTCACGGCTCGTTGCGCTTGCTCGAGAGCTTCTTCTTTCTTTCCTTGTCGAAGCAGCAAAAGGGCAAGGTTCGCGTGGGCTCGATGCGCTTCGGGGCCCGATGCGGCGCGACGCATCAGCACCGTGGCGTCTGACAGACGCCCTGTCGCCTCGAGAATCAACGCTTGTCGATGAAGGAGCCGCCAGTAGTCTGGTGAGTGCTCCAGGCCTTGAGCCGCGAGCTGCCAAGCGCGGTCGAAGTCCTTGCGCTGGGCGGCTTCATTGGCGAGCTTGTCCCAGGCGTCCGCGTTGTGGGGGTCTACATACACCGCTTGCTCGTAAAGGGCCTCCGACGATGCCCAGGTCGCAGTCTGAGCGAAAGTCCAAGCTACTCCGACGAGGACGCAGATCGCGATGAGCGCTAAGCTCGGGCGTTGAGGGAGGCGCAAGAGCAGCGCACCAGCTGCGAGCGACAGACCGAAGCTCGGAACGAACAGATAGCGGTCGGCGAGATAGTTCTGAAGCGGAAACACCAGTTGGCTCACCGGTACGAGAAAGACCAGCCACCACAGCACCCCAAAGACCGCTGCGCTACGCCACCGCTTCGTGAGCAGCGCCCAGACACAAGCCGCGAGCCCCACCCCACACGCGACCGCGCCGCAAAGCCACCACCCAAGTGACAAGACGTCAGGGCGAAGCGGATACTGGATGGCGTAGGGTCCACCGTAAGTCATCAGCCCCAGATATTTTCCGTGCGCTTGAAAGAAGATGAGCAGGGCATCGATCGGCCCGCTTCCCGCAGACGCTTGCACCATCTTCATCGCCCGCCCGGTCAGATAGAGGGGTACGAAGGCGGCCGCGCCAACAACCGCATAGCCGCCGACCAGCGTCGCGCGCCGTTTGAAGACCGAGTCGACGACGAGCGCGACCAATACGATTGCGCCGGCTCCCGCGATATTGACCCCCTTGCTCCACACGGACAGCAGGAACAGCAGCCACGACGCGACGAGAACCAAACCGCCCCCGCGCCGAAGGTAGCGCACCGCGCAC